>NZFU01000070.1 GCA_002689345.1 Methanobacteriota archaeon
TGGCAAGGAACTTCCCGGCGCCATCTACGCGGCCTTACCCCTGTGGCACAAAGTGCATCGAGAACTCTAACCGTTTTGTTTTCCGATACCAGCCAATCATTTTCCATAGCATCGGATAATAACATCACTGAACGAGTACGAGCAGGCGCCATCGCGGGATTGAGAAAACCCTCGCCGGTTTTTGCAGCGGGCCCTCTAGGCATGTGTGAAGGACGGGTTTGATGGTCTCTAAGGTGAACAAATGTTCTACCTTCTAGCCAGATATGACCCGGCCAGCCTTCAGGATGCATCTTCTACCCTCAATAGTGTTCGAACACGACATCTGGATTTGAATGAGTAACTTTGTGTCCGTTATCAACTACTTCTCCGATGATTGCACATCCATCCATTCTTTGTGAAAGCCAAGAGCAAACCGTCTGTGCAACGCTTGAGTCCACGGCAATAATCATTCCACATCCCATATTGAAAGTACGATGCATTTCTCTATCGGTTACATTTCCTTGTTCTTGAATCCAATTAAATTCTGCAAGTATTGGTAATGGATTACTAATGTTCCAGCCCAATGTGTCATGCAGGCGTAAAAGATTCGAAAGCCCTCCTCCGGTGACATGACAAATGCCATGAATTTGTTCGGTAGGGCACGGCCCGTCTTGAATCAAGTCGACTACCGGGTCACAATAGATTCTGGTAGGATTTAGGAATACTTCACCAAGTGTGACAGGCCCAGAATTAAATCTTTCAATTCTTTCCTCATTTACCTCGAAGGGGGCAGCATCTTCCCAAGATGCTCCGCAATGAGATACAACATTCCTAACCAATGAATATCCATTGGAATGAACTCCAGAAGATGGCATTCCAATCAATACATCTCCTTGCTTGAGATTTGCTCCAGTGATTTCACTTCCTTTAGCCAACCATCCCAATGCGGTTCCTGAAAGGTCCAATTCTGTGACAATTCCTGGCAGGCTTGCAGTTTCTCCACCCGCTAGGGTAACTCTAGCACGACGACATGCTTCCGCTAGACTTGCTCCAAGTGCAGCATGAATCTCGGGGTCGGGTTTTGGAACTGCGATATAATCTACAAATGCTATTGGTTCAGCACCTACGCACAGCAGGTCATTGACATTCATTGCCATACAATCGATGCCAACCCCTGCCCATTGATTCAACTTTGTAGCAATGGACAGTTTAGAGCCAACTCCATCGGTTGCTAATGCGAGATAATTATCTCCAAACTCTACAAGCCCTCCAAAACCACCGGGAAGGTCAACCGGCGCTCCCGGACTTCCCGGTTTTCTTACCGAACGAGATAATGCGCCAACTAAAGCGCCTACAGCATTACCTTCTAGATCGATATCAACACCGCTGCCGGCATAATCTAGACCTTCTGCCATGATACTCGCCACTCGCGCCCCTCTCATCATGATGTCGATTGAATCCGGTTAGCTATCCAAGGCAGAGAGAGGTCAAGTCTGTGGTCAATTCCACTATGGGTGCCAGGGAATTCTTCCCACTCATGGGCAATTCCTAACTCACTCATACGCGAATGAAGTTGGCGTAACCCATATTGGATATTGTATTGATCAGAATCGCCTACATCTATCCAACAGTGCGGTAAATTCTGATGGTCTTCAATCATAGTCAATGGGTCCCAAGATTTCCATTGAGACCATTTTTCATCATCAAAATTACAATTTTCATCAACGGGTAAACTTCCATCACTATATGTTGCAGCCATTGCTAAAATCATTAGTGTATGAAAATCACTACTTTTGAGCGAAGGAGTATTTTTGACATATTCTAGGAAATCTTCAACGCCTCCATGTGGCATTATTTCAGTCAACGTGGTCGCCATTTCAATACCGAATAGAAGTTCAAACCCACAGTCTCCTGAGTGGCAAGCAACCGCTTCCCAACAGTCATCTAGCATTCCTCTAACCAAGGCGCCATAACCTCCGCTGGATTTTCCAACTAGGCCAAATCCTGAGATTTCGTATTTCGAATGCAATTCATTTCGCAAATCTTCTTTCAACCAAGTTCCCCAATCTCCTAGAGTATCAGAATCTATGAATTGATTCCCTCCATAAGAAGTAAATGTATCTGGCATAACTAGGATTGAAGCAGGCATAATTCCACTTTTGACTAGTCGTTCGTGACGCTGAGGTAAAGTTTCACTAAACGCCCTCCAATTTGCTCTAGCAAAACCAGTTCCAGTAAAAGGCGCTAGATAGATTATACAAGGCATTGGGCCCTTAGAATTAGGAGGAATATGGACTACTACTTCCCTTTCTACAGGGTCTCCAATTTTATTTTCTAGATTTTGTGATGAAAATGAAAATCTTTCGAGAGTTCCTCTGATGGGTTCAAAAGAGTGGGCGGGCATGAACCTGCGATGGGCTTCAAGGAAATGTGCTTGGCGGTATTCCAATGGAAGCCAGTGGAGGTTGAATGATGCGTTTAACCTCCAGTGGAAATGAAGGGGAAGAAATGAATAATCTCAATGATTATATGCGGTCGACAACGGCTCTAGATGTCCAGTTAGGGGAATTATCATGACCATCCAAGAATTTGACCTGCCTGCTAGATGGAGAACATTGCTTCTAGACAATTATAGTGAAGCTATTCATAATCTAGAAGTTTCATGGCCAGATTTACAATCTTTGGAGGTCTCTTACAGAGATATTGAATCGTTTGACCCGGATTTCGCACTTTCAATTATTGAGGAGCCTGAAAACAATACTCAAGCCGCAAATCAAGCACTAGGACTCCTTCTTTCAGAATTAGGCTCACCTAGAATTGTAGCATTTGTTCGAATAATCGAATTACCACCTGATTCAAACCGTACAGTTCGCCAATTGCGAAGTGAAGATTTAGGCTCGATGATTTCAGTCGACGCTATTGCAACCAAAATCGGTAGAGTTCTACCTCGAACCTATGAAGGGTCATTTGTTTGCGTCGCCTGTGGTCATTCAACCAGAGTTAGTCAACCCAATGAGCAAGAGCTAATTGAGCCGATAGAGTGTTTCGAAATCGATGGCGGTTGCGGTAGAAGGAAAGGACAAACTCGTTTCGTACAAAGAGTCGAGGAATCAATTCTAATCGACACTCAATTTATCGAATTACAAGAACCTCCTGAAAATCTGCGGGGAGGAGTTCAGCCGGAAAGAATTCTATGTATTGCTGAACATGATATAGCGGGACAACTCAACCCTGGCGACAGAGTGACTGCGAATGGAATGTTATTCGTACGCTCACAGAGAAAATCAGGTAAGGACACGCCAATTTTTGATATATTCATGAGGATCCACAGTATCCAACGAGAGAATATTCCTTTAGAAGAAATTCAGATTTCTGAAGACGAAGAACGGGAAATAAAAGAATTAGCACGCAGAGATGATATTCATGATTTGTTAACCAATTCAATCGCCCCGTCAATATTTGGAATGACTCGTCAGAAAGAGTCATTGATGCTACAATTGTTTGGCGGAGTAGCATCCAAAGCAAAGGATGGTACAAGGCTAAGAGGAGATATCCACATCTTGTTGATGGGGGACCCCGGTGTTGCAAAATCTCAACTACTTTCCTACATGTCACAAATCTCCCCCCGTGGAAGGTTCACTTCAGGTATGTCTGCCTCTGCAGCGGGATTGACCGCAGCAGCAGTTCAAGACTCAGCAGCAGATGGCCGTTGGACTCTAGAAGCGGGTGCTCTAGCTTTAGCCGACCTAGGTCTAGCAGCCATTGACGAATTCGACAAAATGAATGAGAACGATCGTTCATCAATGCACGAAGCGATGGAACAACAGAGAATTTCAATTTCGAAGGCTGGAATAAATGCAACCCTTTCTACACGGTGTGCAATTTTAGCTGCAGCAAACCCAAAGGCAGGACGATTCCAATCTGTTTCTGAAATCCCATTTACTCAACAGATAAATCTCAAGCCTGCATTGATTTCAAGATTCGATGTAATTTGGTTGTTAACCGACCAACCTGCCGCCGACCATGACACAATGATTGCCAATCATATCATGAATAACCGTGCAAATTCAACACCTGAAATTTTGATAGACCAAGGTAGCGCAGTGGACCCTACAAAATCTGCAGCTCACGATGGTTTAGATACAAAAGAAGGCATCGTTAACCGCGATTTAATTCGTAAATTTGTTGCATTTGCTAAGAGATCAATTCATCCAAAACTAACCGATGAGGCTAAGGGCGCATTAAGGGAATTCTATGTCGAAACACGAAGGAAGGGTGGTGAATCCCATGATTCAATTGCAATCTCTGCAAGAGCGATTGAAGGCCTATATCGGCTTGCGCAAGCCTCTGCTAGAGTGAGACTATCCGAAGAGGCAACCATCGAAGATGCTGAACGGTCAATTCGCCTAACTCGCTTCTGGCGACACGAATTAATGGGTGAGAACTTCGATGAAACAACCCTACAGTCTGGAAAGAAAGCAACTGCTAGAAACAGGGAAAGAACAATTCTCGAAATTGTTCGTAGAATATATGCCGAAACAGGCGACATTGTGGGACTTGCAGATGTTCTAACCGAGGCGGGAAGATTAGAGATTACACGTGATGCAGCCGAGGATATCATCGAGGCGCTGATTCGAGATGGTCGCTTGATGCGTCCACGCGGATATGAAACCCTTCAGCCGGTCTGATACGATGTGCTCATATTGATGAGGCTATACAGGTGGTAACATGGAACCGGAGGGTGATGTGGCAAATCCTGCATTGCTGGACCCCGAAGGGCTCGGTTTCATGTGTGGAATTGAAGTTCATCAGCAGTTGGCAACAGGCAAATTACATTCACGTCAGGCTGGAGAACTTCACGACATTACGATCGAAACATTACCTGAAGAATGGCCGAAATATAATCGTCGTTTGAGGTCTACTAGTGGTGAAGGCGGGGCAGTCGATGTTGCTGCAAGATTCGAAGCGAGACGAAACCGTTCATTCGTTTACTGTCAAGCGCCAAACTCTGGGCTGATCGAACTAGATGAACAGCCCCCTCTTCCTCACGACAGGGACGCCCTGGACATTTCTTTAACAGTTTCTGGAATGATAAATGCCCACCCAGTGCCCCTTTTACAAACGATGAGAAAGACAGTAGTAGATGGCTCGAATACTAGTGGTTTTCAGAGAACAACTCTTGTAGCAACAGCAGGTGTATTGGAAACAGAAGGCGGCCCAGTAGGCATAGATGTTCTTTGTCTTGAGGAAGACAGTGCTCGTAAATTGGATAGTGAATTAACATCAGATGGTGAAATTGTAACTTGGAATTTAGACAGATTAGGAATTCCATTAATCGAAATAGCGACCGCTCCAGATGTGAAGAATCCAGACCATGCCAAGCAAACATCGATCGCACTTGGCAGAACCCTTAGAGATACTCGCAGGGTGAGAAGAGGACTAGGAAGTATTCGGCAAGACCTCAATGTTTCAATAATGAGCGGAGATCGAGTTGAAATCAAAGGATGCCAGGACCTCGATTGGATTCCTAGAATTATCCGTTGTGAAATGGCCAGACAGCTGCATTTCTATCGTCTAGCCAACCAATTAAGAGAATTACACAATCTTCCAAAATTATCATCCGACCGTAGAATTGAATCTTCAAACGTTCAAAATGAAGTTACAGAAATACTACAACTTGAATTAAAAGATGTTAGTTCTGACTTTTCATCTTGCGAATCAAAAAGAGTCAAGCAGGGATTGGAATCAGGCTCGGTGATGTTAGCTCTCCCCCTTCCCGGTTTTGATGGATTGATTGGCGTTAAGGAATTTGATGCTGATGGCGCTCAAATGCCAAGACTAGGGCGGGAATTGGCTGGTGCTGCAAAACTTGCAGGCGTAGCCGGAGTCTACCATTCAGATGAATTACCAGCATATGGTATTGAACAAGAATTCGTGGAAGCAACCAGAAAATCTCTTGATGGCGCTGATGCATTTGTATTATGCTTAGCACCACGTTGGCAAGCCGAGCTAGCCCTTGAAAGTGTATTGAATCGAGCGAGACTTGCCTTTGAGAGAATTCCGCAAGAAGTTCGAAATGTAGTGATTAGAAAAGGCTCCCCTGAGGATGGAACTACAACGCCAATGAGGCCTTTGCCAGGTGGCGCTAGAATGTATCCAGAAACCGACATTCCTCCACTCACAATTACAAGTGAACATTGGAACAAGATCATCGAAAATTTACCTATGACTCAAGACGAACGTCTTGAGAGACTTAGAGGATTTGACATTAGTGAAGATCAGGCAAAGCAATTATTGTCCCGAGAGTTAGATGATTATTTTGTAGCACATACCGATGGTTTACCACCAAAAGCATGGGCAACAATGCTCCTAGAAAACGATGGAGATGTTGGTTTAATGGCACTAGTGTTAGCTGCCAAAGAGGCTGGACATGTTACCCGTGAAGGAATGGTGAACCTTCTCGAGGAATTTTCTGGAATGAATCCAAGCATGGACCAGATTGCCAACAAAGCCGAGGAGTTAGGAATCAAACCGGCTGACTCGGGCGACCTTCTAACAATCGTTGAGAAAGTTGTTGCGGGCCGACTCGATTTCGTTAAAGAACGTGGAATGGGTGCATTAGGTCCATTGATGGGCTTGGTAATGAAAGAATGTGGAGGGGCTGCCGATGGAAAGCAGGTCAGTGCACTATTACGAGAAGTTATCATGAGGCATTCTTGATGAAGCGCAGTTTCATTCTAGCAGGGATTATTTTCTGTCTGTTAATTCCCTTATCTTCAGGGATTGCCGAAGAAGAAGTATCTTGGGAAGTAGATTTGGAAAACGGATACATCTCAACAAAGCCCCTTATTATTGAAGAACAAGTAATCGTTAGAACATCAGGATTCTGGACTGGAGACGAAAGGCCTCATGTTTACTCATATGATTTACAAACTGCAAATTTGAATTGGAAATACCGCAGTAATACATCTACTCAACATGATATGTCTCCATTATTACACGTAAAAGCCGGATATGGGGATTGTGGTAATTGGAGTGAAATGGTATTAGTTGGATGGACGGATGGTAAAGTTACAGCTTTGGATATCACAGATGGCTCCTTGATTTGGAGTGCTCAAACAGAAGTAGTAACCTGGGGAATAACAGGTGCTATGGCTTTAGATTCTGATTTGGTTGTAGTCCCTACTCGCAAAGGGTTGTCCACTTTCTGTCTCGGAGATGGAGATTTAGAATTGCGAGTAGACCTGCCTCAACTTGGTTGGAGAAATGGAGTCTCAGTTACCCAAGATGATTATTTGATTGGAAACGAAGAAGGAATCCTCAACATAATTTCAAAGCAAGGCGAGTTGAGTAATATCTCAATTGCAGATGGAAAGATTAGACACGCCCCCATAGAAACCAATGCAGGCGTTCTAGTCCATCTTCAAACCTCTGCAGGGTCACAAATTTATGTTGACAATGAATTGTTTTCAGAAGAAGGATTTGCTCCAGCAATCCCATTGAAAGTAGGAACAGAGATATTTTTAGCTACAAGTTCTGAAGCAATTTTGCTTAATTGCGATACGAATTGTTCGGTAGAAGGCCGGACCAATCATCATACTAATGGCGAGATTAGCATACAGGAAGATGGACTTATTTGGTTCCCAAATAATACTGTAGACGGGGGCTGGGGCATCGGAACTCCAGGCTCTGAATTCACTACCTTCCAGACCGAATACGACACATACACTACGGCCGGACCAGGGTTTGGAGATAACGGAGAGTTAGCACTTGGTAACGATAATGGAGTTCTGATGGTGTTCTTGCCCGATTACGAAACTAAAGATTCTACAACTGAAGAATCTAAATTTCTTGGACCAGAGTTATTGGTGGTTTTTCTAAGTCTAGCAATGTTCTTTTTCCAACTAAAAAAGAATAATCAAATGGCTACAAAAATTGGATTACTACTTCTTCTAGTAATCGCGATTTTGATATTACCCGATATTTCAGAAATATGGTCAAAGGAAGTAGACACTCTGGAAGAATCTCCAGGCGATTGGGATGAATCATGGTCAGATGATTGGCAAGGCACTCAGGTAATAGTATTCGAATTACCAGATGGTGAATTGGCGCTTGGTGGGTTTAGCGGGTTTGAAAATGTCGAGCAATTTACAGATTCAGCAGCAGCAGATTTGAACATCACAGTAACAAAGGAATCCTATGATTTTGGTTCGTGGATAACTTCATTCAATGACCATGATGGTGAGGGTTGGGAATTCACAATCGATGGTAAAAGATCCTCGGTTGGTATCTCAGAATCTGAACTTGCTCAAGACAGTGTTGTACGATGGTCTCCTGCGTGAAGTTCAAGTCTTGAGTCCCCTACCGCTATGCATGGTACTGACTGACGGAGTTCATGGCCCTGCCCTTGGCCCAGTCGAATTATTAGTAATCAATACGGTATTGATTACGATTTCATTCTTCCTTTTATGCCGTCCAACCCATTCGGCTAAGAGAGAGATTCTTGTTCTAACAAGCATTACTGCTGCAGCCGCAGCAAGCCGAATTTTGCTCGAACCATTTCCAAATGTTCAGCCCCTAACAGTGATGTGTTTAGTAATGGGAGCAACTCTGGGTGCTAGAAGAGGAATAGCATTTGCAATCATTGCTACAATGATCTCAAACCTCGTATTGTCTCACGGCTGGTGGACACTATTCCAAGCAAGCGGTTGGGCAGCGGTTGCATTCGCCGGCTCTCGCCTTGGACTTGTAATCGATAACATAGTTCAGATGAAGCGCCTTCTAATCACAGCGGTAATCGCATCAGTGTTATTCGATTGGTGGGTTTCACTATCTATCTTCACCAGTGGAACAACAATATCAGAGTTCGCCATCTATCTCTTGAATGGTATTCCGTTTGATGCACTTCACGCTCTTGCTAGTATTGTTAGCGCAGTATGGCTGGCTCCTTGGCTTGCTAACTTAGTATTCGAGGAAACAATTCAGTCCACACAGCCAGAGGCCAGTGGTGAGTCAGATGTCGTCGCCGCTTAATGAAGTTACAATGGTCCTTGTGACTAGAGATGACCTCAAACTTTCCAAAGGTAAACTAGGGGCGCAATGTGCTCACGCAGCCGTTGATTGCGCCATGAAGGCGAAGAAAAAAGCAGCGAGATTGTATGAGCGTTGGAATAATGTTGGCGCTCGAAAGATTGTACTTCGAGCTGAAGATGAAGCACACCTGCGTCAATTGTATGCTAAGGCCTTAGAAGGGGGCTTAGTATGTTCATTGATCAAGGATGCAGGCCATACCGAAATACCACCTGGCACAGTGACAGTTCTAGGCATCGGACCATCTCCGCGTTCTGCAGTTGATGCCATCACCGGCGACCTGAAACTGCTTTGAGTGAAAGCGGTGTGGACTGTCCATGCGCGAGTACCCTTCCGACCGTGTCGATGTTCGCAGCGACACTGTAACTCAGCCTACTGCGGCTATGCGTGCTGTTATGGAAAAGGCAGAGGTGGGTGATGATGTACTCGGCGACGACCCTACGGTAATCGAATTACAAAATCGCCTTGCCAAGATGTTTGGAAAGGAAGCAGCACTGTTCGTGGCTAGTGGAACTATGGCTAACGCAATTGCACTGCGGACCCATACAGTTCCTGGCGATGAAATTGTCTGTGACAAAACAGCTCACATCTACAAGTACGAAGGTGGGGGATATGCAGCACTTTGTGGCGCTTCTATTTCTCTAGTGGAGGGAGACGGCGGTCTGATGACAGCAGACCAAGTAAAGTCTGCAATTCGCAAGGCCGAAGGCTCAGGCTCACACTATCCTGATGGATCTCTTGTCTGTGTAGAGAACACTTCCAATCTTGGAGGCGGCGCTTGTTACTCTCAAGATGCATTAGACGAAATTGCTGCTGTGGCTAAACAGAATGGATGTGCAACTCATATCGATGGTGCTAGAATCTTCAATGCATCAATTGCAACCGGAGTTAATGTTGCTCGAATGTGTAGGGATTACGACTCTATTTCAATTTGCTTTTCCAAGGGCTTAGGCGCACCGGTCGGCTCAGTACTTGTCGGCTCACAGGATTTCATCAACAAAGCCCATCGCTGGCGCAAGATGTTCGGTGGAGGATGGAGGCAGGCCGGAGTTCTTGCAGCAGCAGCCCTGTATGCTTTGGACAATCATGTAGAACGATTGGCAGAAGATCATCTTCGAGCAAGAAGAGTTGCAGAGGCAATCAACGCTATGGATAATTTCAGTGTTGATATGGAGGCGGTAGAATCGAATTTGGTCTATGTTAATTGTAACATTCCTGCTACAGAAGTTGTAGCATCATTAGCACAACACGGCATCGATATGTTTGACCTTCCTTACAATCGAGTAAGGGTTGCAATACATCTCCATATTACAGATGAAGACGTTGAGAGAATCATTGCTGCTTTCGCTGCACAGTAATCGCTGCGATCATTGTGATTGCAAGTACCGCTATTAGGCTAATACTTGGCAGCCCACCGGCATCTTCGATTGGCTCATCAACAGTGGTGTCGTTTTCATCAGGAGTTTCTTCAACAGGTTCTGGCAGAATAACTTCGTGAATTAGATGAATCTCCAAATCATCACCATCATATGCCGCAGGCAAAGTAATTTCTTTAGTTCCAGATAATTCTTCACCCAACTCAATAATAGCCCTTACACTTTCAGGATAGTATTCTTCTCCATTACCCCCATCTGGGAAATAAACCATCTCTTCAACAACCCATATCGAAGATTTGATCGTACTGTTTTCTGGGAAATTAGCCATGTCGATTACAAGATTCCAGGATACAGATGGACTTGTCTCTCCATTACCTGCAACCCAGGTTAGCATCGAAGTTCCTGCTCCAAGTTGCAGGCTCTTTTCCAAGTTGCTATTGTAATCATCTTGAAGAGATTCACCATGAGGGGAACTTCCAATTTGTCTTATCGTTCCATTGAAAATTGCTGTTGGGGGGATTCTTTCTTCATATCTGTCATTCCATCTGTCATCTCCCTCTTGAGAGCCAAGTGGGTCTTCACTTTCACCAATGAACCTATGAAAATGGTATTGCTGCATATTATTGGTTTCTTCAACATCGTTTAGGGCATGTTCTACACGAACACAACTCTCGCACCAAGTTGCAGTATAATCCTCAACAATTGCCGGCATCGATGAAAAATCAAGGCTAGCATTACTCGAAGAGTTCGCATAGACATGAACTCCTCCAAATACCGCGCCTACATCTGTCAAAGTTTCTGGGGCACGCGCTTGGGTTGATGGAATGCTAGATAGTCCAAGAATAAGGACGACAAGAATAACTCTAACTCGCATATTTGTTCCAGAGTTTACTCTATTATGAAAGATTTCCAGTATTGTTTGAAGCGTGGGTTCAAGAACCACCGACGCCGAGTCGAGCCGTTGGCGGAGAATCCGATGATGACCGAACCAGACTTAGGACAGGCCGGCCTCAGCATGGAGGCCATTCCGTCAGGTCGTTCTATGCCAAATTGGTTAGTTCAATCGTTACTTGAAGGTCGACGATTGATGGTAATTCATCCAAGCGAAGACTCACGCCAACAAGCCATAGAAAACCTCCATTCTAGGGGGGAGGGTCTTGCGATTGATACAACCCATCACCTGACCATTAAACGGTTGATTGGAATTCTTCATCTCGATCTTCGCCTACCTGTATTGCTAGAAGACGATGGAGTATTGTTTGAAAAGACACACAGAGCACTTGCCAAAGCAGCCGCCAATTATGAATTCCCATTATTGATGACAAATCCTCAACATCGATGGACTCGTTCTCGTAGTCGCAGACTACTATCCCTTTACAGAGAACTGATTACTTTACGCAGGCCATGGGCATGGCAAGAAGACCCCGGTGCAAAATCATGCGATAAGATATTGAAATCCTTGGAAAGCGAAATGCAAGCAACACACCCCTACAGGCTCGAAAGAGTCGTTTGGGAAGCGATGCGTGAATGCGAGGAATCGCCTTTCACTATATCAGATGTTGAAGGCATAATTATGCTAGACCACCCATCTGGTATCAATGAGATTGCTATTGCCATTCTCAACGAATTAGCAAAATTCACCAACATCCATCAATTGGTTAATCCAGGCTCACACAGGCTAGGATTTCACGGAGAGTATCTAGAGGATATTGCCCCTGTTAGGTCAGAATCTTCATTGCCAAATTGGGTTCCAAAACATGAGGTATGGGCTGCAGAATCCTCTCCTGGATGGTCATCTTCAGTAGGGGAAAGTAGAGGCAGAAAGGTCCACCATCTTATGTGTGATTTATTAGACCACTCTTCTTTGGCATTAGCAAATGTTCTAGAGCAAATAGACGGAGATATCGTAGTCGTTAGCGGAGATGCAAAATTACTACAAGAGAAACTGCAACCGCATTTTGCAGCATCAGGTAGATTATTGAAAACACCTTCTTGTAAATTGATAGACACAGCACCAGTGTCTAGAATACTATCATTTGCAGAAATATCGAAGGGTGAAGAAGCGTGGTCATTATCCAAACTTAACGACATGTGGTCTCAAATCGAATTACCGATGGAATGGCCAATCTTAGATTTAGAACATCCAAATGGTGAGGATTGGAAGCCCCGGCTTCATCAGGGGATCTTAACTGAAATTGCCCGTGGCTTCCATTTGTTAGGAGGTCGCGGTGCATTGCGAAGATGGCTTNCGACTCTAGAGAATGCAAGGCCAAGAGCNGGAGTTNANCCTGATAGAAGGGAGCGTGAACTCGAAGAGTGCCAATGGTGGTTGGCTTGNATTGCGAACTGGATGTATCCAATAATTCCGTCAATNGATCAAGAAGCATTATCCAACACGATTGTAGGGTGCTCTTCNGGAGAAGAATTACCTTTACCGGCGCAACCTAGTGATGTAATTGGNTGGCTAAATTCTTGCATGGAACAAATAGATTGGACATCTCTTACTTCAAGAGATGAAGTGGGAGGNAACTCTTTACCTAGTTTACAACATCTGATGTCTTCAGTATCAAAACTACAGAGAGAAGAGATTGAACTCACCGCAGAAAATTTCAGCGAAGTAATGACAATTTTAGCTGGTTTAACAGAAATACCTAGCATAAGATGCAAAGATAAAGGAATCAAAATACTTTCACCAAGCCAAGCATATGGCATAGAAGCAGAATATCTGATTCTTTGTGGCATAGATGCCGAAACATGGTCGATGCGCCCTTCTCAAGTCCCCTGGTTAGATGATTCAAGCCGAATAAAAATCGGTTTACATCAACCCGATTTACCACTTAGACAAGCCAGGCATCAACTGCGCCATTTCTTGAACTGCGCTCCGAATGTAATTATCATCGACTCAAGTCTCGAAGAAGGCATAGAATTGGCTGGTCCACTCGATGAATGGTTCAGCGATATTATTCAAGAGGGAGGAATTGATACTCTTACACAGGCACCAGAATACTTAGACTCAAATTCTTGGCATCCTGAAACAATCAATAGGCCATGGGAATGGCGAACAATCAAAGGTGAAACAAAGCTAGTTTATCGTGTAAATTCAATGGAAATTTCACCTTCTGGTGTCCGAACACATCGCAGTGGAGATTTACCACGAGACCTTGTTCAAAGGGACGGACTATCGGTAATTGAGTCAAGGAATCCTGAACACACGCCCCTCAACCCGAGGTCTATTTTAGCAGCAGCAGAAATTGAAATCCTCGGGGATCAATTTTCTCGAAGAAGAGTCGGGGACCACTTGGAGTCAGGCGAGGTATACCAGTTTAGTGAAGCAGGAAATAGAATTCAATCATCAGACCTCAAATTATTGCCAACCAAAACCAAAACTGCAAATGGTCGCCATTCAGATGTATGGCCGCATCTAGGAATAATGGGCGATAAGGGATTGGGAATTCCAATCGATTCAAGGCCAATTCAACCTCCTGTTACCGGCATTCTTGATTTAGATTTGATAACAGGACGTGCTACAACAGAACTCACTCTCCCCAGAGTCTGGTCACAAGGCAGACTCCAATCTTGGCTAGAATGTCCCCGTAGAGCATGGTTTGAAAGACACATGTACATCGGTAAGCGAGATAATCTCAGGGAAGATTTGTCTGCAAATGTTAGAGGAGACATCGTCCATCAAGTCGCTGAAGCCGTCCTTCTTGGCCACGGTGCAAGTTCAAACCCTGGTGATGAGGCCGCTTTGCCGTTACAAAACGGAAATCTAGACGGAATCGAACAAGCATGGGACATTGCTCTTGCAGTATTGGCTGAAAATGCAACATGGATGAGGAGAGAAGACGGAATATCTGCGCACCGTTGTCGAGATTTAATTGGAGTATCTCCTAGTGAATGGAGAGATTGGCTCGAATCACAAACCCCTATTCCAATAGGTGGAAGAATAGGTCGAATGCTTCAATGCGATTTCCAATTATCAGATGTTGCCCCCATAGCAACTGAATGGGAATTACATAGTAATGAAGGGCGTTCTGTAAGGCTGGGGATTCCTGAATCTGAAAATACATTTTTACTGCGAGGTAGAATCGATAGAGTCGACCAATTATTGATTGATAACGACTCAGATTCTGATGAAGTGATACCTCTAGACTTTGATTTAGAACACGCTCCTCAAGCGAAAAGACTGATCATCATTAGAGACATAAAATCGATAGATGGCGCTAAAGATAATGGGAATAATGAAAGACATTTGAAAGGCATATTTCAGGAATTACAATTAGCACTATATGCACGCTCTTGGGAAATTGCAAATCCAGGTGATAGGGTAATTGGAGTTGGGGCGACACAAGTTGGAATCGACACCCACCCATTCCTAGAAATCGACCCTGAATATATCGAGGTCTGCGAACAAATGCAGGTTGGAGTGGTTGCTGGATTTACTCATGAGCACTATCGTATGCCTGGAAATTCTAGAGATGAAACATCTAACCCATTTAGAGCATGGATGAGAGAGAGAATTACCACGGCTTTACGAGTAATAGAAAATGCATCGGTTGGAAATATCCACCCCGAGCCTTCTAATTCGTGCAAATATTGCTCCATCATCGACTCTTGTCCTAGTGCGAAACGAGGTGATTGGTGATGATACAATTCAATCGCTCTCAAACTCTAGGTCTCGACATCGACCGACATATCGCTTTGGATGCAGGGGCTGGAACTGGAAAGACCACTGTAATGGCAAGTCGTTACCTGCAACATTTACTTTCAAGCGACCAACGAGCAACTAGGTGTCTACCCTCATCTCCTAGAGTTCCATTACAAGGTATGGGGGCGATTAGATGTCCTTCTAGAGAGAGGACCAATCTCAGTGATTGGCCCGGGTTATTGCCTACTGAAACCGTAGCAATTACTTTCACACGCAAGGCAGCTGCAGAATTAAAAGGTAGAATTAGGCGCCAAATTGCATCTCTTAGAGCACAACCTCCTGCTGCCGATGATACCAATGGAATTCATGATACAAGGCTCAGAAACCAAGGAGACGTAGCAATGCTTCTATCGTTAGTGGACGATGCTCCAATTTCGACAATCGATGCCTTTCTCTCTTCGATTGTATCTCCTTGGATGGGGCTGGTTTGTGAAGATCCAGCAATGGACCAAGTAGATGATGATGGAGCAATTTTCCTTCGTGAAGAAGCGATTAGAACCGCTTGGAGGCTGCAGAGAGGAATCGATGGAATCGAAGTTGGAATGACAGGCGACATAGAATCCTTCCTTGAATCTAGAGACCGACTTTCAGTTATGCTAGGGGGGCAGTACCCATCGACTGTTGTAGTTCGAGGTATGCTGAAGCGTTCCCTATTCGTTGAAGAGGCTGCAAATAGATTGAACGCAGGAGATTTGACAAGTTTGGACGCGTCCCTTTTGGACCATTTATTCTTGAATTCAATTATCGATATTATCGATGATTGGTATGACGAATTTAGACCTTATGTCTTGCAATGGTGTGATGCTTGGCTTGATGGCGGCGCACAATTCGTCCTAGGGGCAGATGAAGAGATAGGAATGACGAGATATAGGTACATTCAGCATCTATGTACTCTAGATGCTGAGCACCCGATTCAAAGATTACAATGGATTTGGCTGGTTGCTCATGCGATGACAACTGCTGCAAATTTGAGTAAGATAGATTGTAAAACACTTTCCAGCGCAAGGCCACCTAAAGGGGAAGGATGGCCTAGCGGTATTCAAACAAAGGGTGCTTGTCTTTTGGATAAAGCAGTTAAGGATATGATTACTGAAAATGCTCAAAATCATGCTAACTCCATCAGAGAGATGCTACACACTCCTCGCGGTCTTCTCATTCGCGTATTGGGCCAGTCCTCTCATTTACTCAATCCTTTATTTGCGGACCCAGATGAAGTTCCTGGCCAAATTGCATATCCGCCTCGTTTGGATACGGATTTACCACAACTCCCTCCTGGAGAAAAAATGCGCCTTTCCACAGAATTAGAACTTCAAGTTATTCAAGATCTATTTACCGTTCATCAAGGAGTGAGAGAAATACTCTCTCGTCTAAAGTCACAAGAAGGCGTTAGAGATCACGACGACATGCATCGTCTTGCCGAAGATTTATTGTTAACTAAATGCCCATCGATCTGTAGAGGATGGTATCCTCAATCGGTAATAATTGCACTCGACTCAATCGGTGATAGGCCGTGGTCAGATGATCATTTGTATCGTGCAATTACAGCAAGTCAAGGAAACGATGAAGTCCATACAGACCTTATGCGAAGAATAACTCTCCTTCGAGATCTAAGAAGACAATATCGAGCATTCATCATTGATGAATATCAAGACACCAATCCGCAGCATTTCAGATTGCTTGCTAGACTTTGGGGGCGTAGGAAATTAGAGGATGGTGAGCCAGCAGCACCGGCATCAGAATGGGACCCTACAATCTGTATCGTAGGCGATATGAAACAATCGATTTACCGGTTTAGACAAGCAGAAGTTACAGTGATGCGTAGAGCGGTTTCGGCAATCAGGGAAATGAATAGAGAAGAGGCGGTAATGGAAAACAGAACAGAATCATTACGCAGGCCAGATGCTGCCAGAGACCCTCGCCCAATCCCCGGGTCTTCGGGAGAATCAACAACATTCGTTCGCTCAAGCGAGTTGGTTAGTCAAGAAGCCCATAGAGAAGAATGGGTGTCATTTAGGTTAGATGATGATGACCAACCGATTGGTCAACAATCATTGGAACGGCGCAGAGAAGGGCACATTGAGATGTCTACCAACCACCGAACTTTACCAAGATTGATGAATACAATGAATGTGTTGTTCCAAGATACATTTTCACCGAGGCACCACCTTTTACCTGGGCCTTGGCATGCTGAAGCGCAGGATTTACATCCAGCGAGAAATTCCACCAGAGAATCTCGCCTTGAATGGATTCTTCCAGCTAGAACTGGAAATGAAATGCGCCCAATAGATCCTGAAATTGCAATCGACCCATTCAGATTTAGTGGTTCTAGCGACAGAGAACTTTGTGCAAACCTGCTTGCAAAACGGATAGCATCTTTACTGAATGGGACTCTTGCCAGAATTTACAATTCAGAAACAGAATCCTGGATTGATGCTACAGAGAATTCAGAAACATATTGTCCCGAAGATATCATGATTTTGGTCGCCTCACATTCACGAGTTCCTGAACTGATCAAAGCATTGGATGAACAAGGTGTACCTGCTATGGCTGGAAAGCAAGGATTACTCATGCATAGACCAGTTGTTCAAACGCTGATGTCATTACTATGGCTACTTACTTCTCCCAACGATAAGAGTGCAGCACTTGCAGTCGCTCGTTCAGTGATTATTGGTTTAGATGATGCATCGGTAATCTCACATCTTTCATCCTACGAAGGAGACCAATTACTAGGTCTGGTTCAGGCCGCTCCAACAAATGAGACAAGAGAGTTGCTAACTCGCCTACACTATCTTGTTAGAAATGGAAAGGTCAGGGATGCCCTTGACACTGCAATCGATTATTCCGATTTACTATACGCATTCCCAAGAGAAGGGGATAGACAAGATGTTGAGAATTGGCAGTCACTTTACGATCGAATCGCTTCAAGAGTAGGTGGAGATTCAGC
Source organism: Methanobacteriota archaeon (assembly GCA_002689345.1). Classification (GTDB taxonomy): domain Archaea; phylum Thermoplasmatota; class Poseidoniia; order Poseidoniales; family Poseidoniaceae; genus MGIIa-K1. The sequence continues at coordinate 18,098 of NZFU01000070.1, forward strand.
ACTTGTTCTAGAACGACTTAGAGATTTAGTAGAGTTGGAACACGATGGTCCAAAGAGTAGTTCACCAGGCTCTTCTGGAGCAGTTCAGATATTGACTATTCATGGCTCAAAAGGTTTGGAAGCACCGATTGTGGTAGCATTCGACATCTTTTCTACAGGCTCGAAAGATTCTACCTTCTCGGCCAAGGAAAATGTATTGGTAACTCCAGATATTATAGCAGGAAGAATACATCCTTGGCGCGGGTCAAAGAAGCCTTTGAGTGGACTTTGGACACTTGCCAATCTATTTGATGATGGCCAACAAAGAGCAGAAAGAAGACGCCAATTTTATGTTGCATTAACTAGGGCTAGAGACCGCTTAATTATGGTAGGAGCCCCATCTAGTGGTGCTGATTTAGACAGCATGGGACGGGTTCAGATTAAGCGCGGCAATGGGCGGCAGAATATGGGACAAATGCTCTTGGACGGATTAGCATCTGCAAGTATTCAGGCTGGGAATGCTGATTGCTGTTGGTCACGAGGGGGCTTAGACCAAACAGGTAATAGATTGAATCTAAATCCTGGCCAGTTATTCCTGAATGCACAATTAGGACCACAATGCGTGACTGGAATTTCATTATTCCACCATCCTGATTGTTTTGAAGAAATCCCTACAGAATCTCCATTAATCCAGTGGAGAGAGCGTTTAGAATTGTCTGCAAATCCTATTCCTCTTACACAAACCAAAGAGCCAAGAAAGTTGAAATTTACAGTACCTATGACCTCTCATGGTTTGGATTCGGCATGGTCTTGTAATCGACGCCATTGGCTGTCAAGTAAATTGAATTGGGACTCTGAGAAATTCAATTTAATAGCACATGAAGCCGCAGAAGAATATTGGCCAAGCGCTCCTGAATTTGGGTCTCTATTCCATCGTCTGCTAGAAATTGGTCTTGCAAATCCGGGCTCAAATGCGGATGACCTTGACAGTATGTGGGTGCAGCAACAATCAGACCGCCTTACCGATGAGAAGACAATCGACGAGGTTATGGCACAATCAACAATTACCGATTCTGAAGTAATTAAGCGAACTAAATTACGATTATTACGCCTTGGCCGTTTAGCTAGAGAAGGCGCCTTAGGACGTTTGGTTGCAGGCCAGGAGTATGATGGCTTTACAGTTGAGGGTCTGAGAACAGAATTACCGTTCTATCTATCTCTTGAACATGAACCCGATGGATTGGAAAGAAGCGTTTGGTCACCTAATGGTGGCCAAGTTGTTTCGATAATTGAATCGATTAATGCTACATTTAACGGACGAGCCGACCTAGTTCTAGCCCTACGGGATTCAACCGGACAAGGGTGGTTACAGGTAGTCGATGCAAAGACAAAAGAATGTCTCGGTGGATTCAACCCCTCTAGTCCCTTAGAAGGAAACGAATTACAAGTTGTAATGGATGAAGAATCACCTTGGGCAACTACCTCTGCCGAACAAAAGATTGTTGCAGAGCATAGATTACAACTGGCTCTGTACAGTCTTGCTTTAGAAATCGGTGAGAGTTTGAAACCCGAGAGTCAAAGACGCCTGATATTACCTCCTGCTATCCAAGTATCTGCTTCAGGCCGCATGATTAGAATGACAGATGATGATTTTGAACAAGCAAAACAAGATCTAGATTCTTTGATCAAATGGTCTGGCGAAATTGCGGCTAGTGGTGAAGGCGTGCAACCTCCTGAGAGATTACCTCTTGCCGAATTATCTACCTGTGAAAGTTGCCCATTCTATGCCGGCTCAATCAAATTGTGCGGCCCTATTGGTGAGAAGCTCGGCCCAGCATAACCAGGGTTCCAACAAACCCTTCCTTTGCAGCAACTTGATGAATTTGGATATCTTTGAATCCAGCATTTTTCATAGCATTCTCCCACTCTTGCATAGAGAGTGTAGTCATGTGAACACCCACATGTTCGGGCCAAGTTAGAGACTCTTCATGCTCGAGGTAATGGTCGACACCTGCGACCAAGACGCCACCATCTTCTAACCATTTATCATGAATTGTTGAAATCATAGATACTGGGTCATTCAGGTAGTAAAGAAATTCCATAGTGTGTACCAAATCATACTTACGTTGAGGTCTCCAATCGGGGAGAAGCGCCAATGTGTATTCATGATTCGAATCAAAACTGGTTGCTTTGTTTATCATTTCTTCAGCCCCATCAACACCCTCGCTATGAGATGCTCCTAGTTCTGTCAGCATTCGAGTAACCCATCCATTTCCACAACCTAAGTCGATTGCCGAAAAGTCGTTTTTGACTAGAGGAAGTGCCAATTCCAGCATTTCCTTAACCGATGCAGCATGGCCTCGCTCCATCCCTTCATCCTTACCCATTAGCGCCCACTGGGAGAATACATCAGTCGCGTTCTGTTGCTGCATAAATTGTTGCGGTACTAAGACCTCGATAAACCGTATGGAGCAATCGAAAGGAACATGTTCTAGTTTTTGTTGCCCAAATTATGCAACTTTCAACCCAAAGCATCGACGACGTCCTCTATCCTAAAATCGAGGCTCATACCAATGGCTTTCTAGAGGTTTCAAAACTACACACAATCGCTTGGGAAAGAAGTGGAAACCCATCAGGAATTCCAGTCATTGTAATTCATGGTGGCCCTGGCGGTGGAAGCCAACCCTCCTATCGCCGATATTTCGATCCTGAAAAGTTTGACATCATCCAATTTGATCAAAGAGGATGTGGCCAATCCACTCCTTATGCTGAATTAGAGGACAATAACACCCATGCATCGGTATCAGATTTAGAGATGCTGAGGGAGTATTTTGGAATAGATAAGTGGCATGTTTTTGGTGGCTCTTGGGGGTCCACACTCTCTCTAATATATGCACAAAACCATCCAAATAGAGTTCTCAGCCTTGTATTAAGAGGTATTTTCATGTGTAGGAAAAGTGAACTCCACTGGTTTTACCAAGATGGAGCCAGTCATATTTTCCCCGACGCCTTCGATTCATACCGAGACCACATTCCTGAAAATGAGCAAGGGAATTTGATTGAAGCATATTATTCTCGCCTGACCAGCGAAGATGTAGAAATTAGACGAGCAGCAGCAAGAGAATGGACGCGTTGGGAAATGGCTACAAGCAGACTATTTCCAGACCCAGAATATTTGG
>NZFU01000071.1 GCA_002689345.1 Methanobacteriota archaeon
AAATTAAAGCGGCGAAGGAATTGATAAATCTCTTCCCTATCAGAGGCTGACCACATGCGTGGCAAATCTCCCAGTGAGAAATAGCATTTCCTTCCCTTTAGAATGGAAACTGAACTCCATTTACCATTATGGTAATGGGTTTCAATTCGCATTTTTCCATCTATATTAAATCTGAAAGGAGCAAGATTGTTTAGTGGGACTATAACACGGCCATCTGGGTGAATGTAGAGATGATCTACTTCTGTTAGCATTTTACCAGGATGTCCGCCTAATTTGTATTTCTGACGTTGAATCAAATGAGCCCCAACGCTACTTAAAATTGGAATAATCAAAATGATGAACAATATTGGAGTTATTACATATTCCCACAGAAATGAAGTTTTCTCTTCTGTAAACTGTTCAATTTCTTCTTCATTAAAGTCACGAAGGACCCCCAAACGGTAGTAGCCAGCGAACGGTTTGGTTGCTTTTCTCACCCCATACATCATGTAACCGAATTGGCTCTGATTATTTTTAAGATGATTTTTAATGCTCGATTCATATTCAAAATCTTCATGGCAATATGGGCACTCATATGTCCCTTTTGAATCACTGCCAAGGTCTACTGTCTTGGTGCATGAAGGGCACTCTACTTCGACCATGATATATCCTGAAATCGGGGTCAGTATAATTTTTGACCCGCCCGATATAGACGCTAGCGTCTTATCGATTTAGTTTCACTCGACTTTGCTTACGCCAACAGCGTTAGGGCCTTTCGGTCCTTCAGCTACTTCGAAAGTGACGGTATCTCCGTCATTAATTTCTCCTTCTACTTCGGAGATGTGTACGAAAAGGTCTTTTCCACCTTCAATTTCAATAAATCCGAATCCTTTTGTTTGGTTAAACCACTTGACAGTTCCTTGTGCCATGTTGGGGTGCCGCACAATCTATTACTTGACTATGACCGATAGAATTGGCCAAAAAACACGAATATACACACATTTACAGCGTTGCGAGAACGATTTGGTCAATCGAATTGCTCTTTGCGGGTTCGAATTAATGCAAGAGTAACCAAAAGTACAACCACTAATGCCACGATTTGTACATTGGTTGAAGATAGCATGGATGCTTCATCATCAGTGCTTACTTTGCCATCTCCGCTTCCCGAATTTGTGCAGATTTCACCATCACCTTCTACACTGAAAGTTAGTGAATCAACCGCATGGTTTCCTGAAGGATCTGTGGCTGTAATTTCAGCACTATGCTCGCCAATACATAATGAATAAGAAATCGCATGATTCTTTCCAAATTCGGTTTGCTCTGTACCGGAGTCAATTAAGATTTCACCAAAGGTATCCTCGTCAGTAAACCAGGAAACTGTCGTAAGTCCTGCTTCATCAGTTGTCGCTCTAATGTTGAGAATTTGGGGAGGAGTTGCATCTGCTTCAGATAATGTTGTGAAAGTAATGAATTCCTCAATTGGTGACTCTGACGGCGAAGTAATTGTGCAGGAGTAGCCCTTTCCAGCATTTAATCCACTAACTTCTAGTTGGTGGGAAATCGTCAATTCAGATGCTGAAACATTCACTTCGTTTTCCAATTGTCCCATTTCAATACAATCTATTTGCGACTGTGATTGTTTGGTCGTGGACCAAGAAATAATTGCTGAATTATCAGTTACTGTAAGTACGCTAGCACCGTAAATTTGCTGAGCGATTTCAGGCATTTCAAAGCCTGTAAGTTGGGCATACACATGGTTATCAACATCATATCCTGCAAGTATTGTCTCTTGTTCATCATCCATTCTTACAATGTCCAATACGTTCGGGTCGTAATCAATTCCATCATCAGATGCAGGGTCGCTACCACCACCAAGTGTCCATGTTTTGGCAGTCTCATCTACATCTCGCCATTTACCGGTTCCAAATCCATCTTGTGAGCCTACAACAACGATGTAGCGATAAGATGCTACATCGGAGCCAATTACATCCTTAGATACTGTGAATACGATTGTATTGGTGTCCTTATCACCTTCAACCTCAACTCCTCTAGCGCTGGTTGAGCCGGTGTCTGATTGCACAGAATATACCGCTCCCGGCTCTCCTGTTCCACTGATTACAACCTCCCATGCCCAGTCGGGATGAATTTCTGCATTTGCTCCTGGAAGCATGTCGGTTCGCCCGTCCTCACTATCTCCTTTGTCGACATAAATCTGAATGATTTGATGAGAGAAACCGTTGGATAGAGACCAATAATTGGTTAGAGCGCCCATTTCAAAACTGAATCTTGCATTCCAATCTGATTGCTCAATTTTAACTCCTTGAATATCGAATAAAGACATTCCACCAGCAAAATCACTGGCTGTAGGTAAGGTGATTGTTCCATCTCCATGCCCATCATCAGAATTGTCATCCATCTCCAACAAAGTTACCCATTCTTCCAATTCAGGAAGCACCATTTCAGCAGGAGCAGGTGGAGCCATCTCAAGGTCAGAAATCGAGTCTGCTACAACCACTTTGATTCTGGTTGAATACCTTGGAGCAAGTCCTAATTGCGACCACGGTATTTGGAATTCATACACTTCATCAACGGCACAGTCACCCAAATTAGAATTGACTGGACTAGCCCAAACTTCAGATGAACCGATTATTCCTTTGGCTGAGAGTCCTATCCACTTAGAGCGTCCATCTTCTCTTAATTCATCGAAATCAAAACGGATGAGGTTCTTGGCAGGGAATCCTAAGATCTCTCCACCGATTGCAGTTCTGAAGTTGGTTTCGGCCTCATTGAAATTGACAGCATTAGGTTGCATGAAATAAATTTCAACTGCCTTGTCACTAACGCTTCCATCATCATTAACATCAACACGAACATAGACATTATCTGAATCATAACCTATGTGGAATGATGCGATATCCATGCCCGTTCCTGTTACACTATTTGCATCATAACGCGCTGCTCCATCCCATTCTCCCGGCAATGCAACACCGTCGATCATCGGCTCGATTGTGCCGCCATAAGCGATGTCTGGAATACTTGGATTAGTCCACAAGTCTTGCAAATAAGGCGGTAATTCGATATCGATCGCTCGATAAATATTGGATAGATGTACTTTGAATAGAACATCCCAATTCTCATCATATCCACTATCTTGGTCTAGCCCATACCACCAGAACCAATCACTACCTTCAGCGATGTACAAACTCTCCCATGCAGCATCTAGGCCAGGGTGTGTAGGATTGACTTCTTCGAATGCAACCAATGCTTTGCGAGCCTCTACCAATCTTTGCCAACCTAGGCTCTCTTCAGCTTCACCAGCCCAAGTAGACAGAGTACCGTCAACCCATGAACCGGTTCCGATTGTGTCGATACGAGGAAGGTCTCTTTCTTCCTCAAGGAATTCTCCTGGTGTTGTTGTAACAATTGTAGGGTGAGTTTCTAGGCGTGAAAACCATTCGTCAACAAATGGCCTACCGTTGTCATTGTGCTGGAATTCTGACATGAACATCCAGTTCTCTCCATCCATAGAAACCGTTAGCAGATGCTCTGAAGGGTCTTCTCCTGCATCGATTAATTGTTGGCGAACATCATCGACATAAGATACGAAATCAGTAACAGCATCTTCAGGAGTCATCGAGCCATAATTCCAAGCCACACGGTCTGAAATTACACGGTCACGGAATACAACAGCAACTTCGCCGCCATCTTCNCCAGTAGCAATCCAAGGCATTGCAAGATTAGNNGCATNACTAACATCGACATTATTGCCGTTAAGGTCGGTGGATTTCATCANAAGTTCNTCATCAGTNACCATCCATTCAATTCCTACATCACTTACCGGNTGNACCATAGCAGGACTAACCGCTTCTTCAGAAGGCCACATTCCAACAGGTCTGAATCCCATCTCCTCTTCGAATAGGTCCATTCCTGTGGTTAGATGATTCTGAACATCGTCTGGCCATGCTTGCTTTGAGACACGAATTCCATCTTCCATTTCCCATCCAGGCATCATCAATAATGGCATAATCGGGTGATAATATGGCGTGGTAGTCAATTCGACTTGGCCAGCATCAGCCAAGTCGCTGTACATAGGCAAAACATTGCCCATATGCTCGTGTTGAGCGTCTAGAACATACATCAAATCATCATGAGAAAAGTTTCCATTTTGCTGGAAGAGGGCAATCAAACCATCATCTCTGTGAGATGCATCATATTTGCCCAGAACATAATCTGGAGAGAACTGATACAAGTACCACAAGACCTGCAAGTCTAGGAATTCTTGTGCAGGAAGTAAATCATCATCCATGATTGTTGCTGGCTTCAGATTGTGCTTGGTTTTTGCATGAAGGTATGAGTACATTTCACTCGAAGGCATAACCCAAGCATTCGGGTCTTCTGCACTGACGTTGTAGATCCATCCACTATTCCAGAATGATTGGAATTGCATAACGTGTAACTCTAATTCTGTAGCGTTAGGATAATCGCCTTCAGGCCAAGGGCGCTTTGCCATATCGGTGTGAACATCAAGGGTTTCTTCGCGGTGGTAATCAAGCAACTGCTCCATGAAAGAAGGAACAAGGTTGTAGGTGATTTTTGTTCCCGGGTAGCGCTCTAGGATACCTGGAGAATCAACATATTCTGTCATTGCATGAACTCTTACCCATGGCATCTCATACATGTTGGTCAATTTATTCTTGTAATATGGTTGATGTTGATGGAAGATAATTGCAAGGTTCAGAGCATCTTCGACTTTCTCAGGTGTTGCTCTTTCCTCGATTGTAAGGTCGCTAGGAGTTTGGTTTGCTAAGTCTGTTGCAGAATAGAAATGGCTGAATTGTGAGAATGAATTGTTCATCGGGAAGGTTGCCCAAACATTTCCAGCAGTCTGCCATTGAGCCCAAGAAATCAATTCCATATGGCTAGGATTACCAATATCCGAGAGAGGAATTGAAAGTTCTGTGATTTTGTTTTCACTATGTCCAGCATAAATCTCAGGATCTGCTAAATCATTCCACTGAGTGCCATTGAAGCCAATTATTTTTGCATAAGTAGAATCTTCAACTATGATTGCATAATCTGCAGCAAATGGTAAAGTTTTGATTCCATTCCAAGACTTGGCTGTGACTGAACCGGCTTCACTTGTGTTGAGATAAAAGAACAAATCAGCTCCATCACTTGCTGCCAAATCAGTTCCATTCCATGCAAGGTATAGATTGGAGGAATCCCAGTCGAGGTGTAATGAGACTCCATTGGAATCAGTTCCCATGTAAGACTCTACACTCCAGTCTGAAAGTTCACCGTCAACAGTAGCCGCCATTGATGAATAAGCGGGTAGAAGGAATACCAAAACCATGAGTATTGCACTTCGACGCATGAGTCTGCCACGGGGGGTAAGGTCAAAGGTTTTCGGCGTCATCGCTTTGTTCAATGGCACAGTATACGGGAATCTTGTGCCACATTACCAGCCTGCCTAATGGACTGAAAGATGGCGAGGAGTTCGTTGATTACATCGTGAATTATGGTGCAAGTGCATGGCAGATGTTACCAATCACTCCCCCTGATGAGCACGGCTCGCCATATGCATCACCTTCTGCATTTGCCGCTTGGGATATTCTTGGCCAATCCGATAAGGCAGAATTGAGTGAAGAATCCTATTGGCTAGAAGATTGGTTACTGTATGAGGCAATCAAAGAAAAGTTCGAAGGAAAACCTTGGTTTGAGTGGCCAGAAGAATTCAGAGATCGCCATCCTTCAGCACTTGCAAAAATCACCACAGATGCCAATGCACAGTCCCGATTTATGGGACGCTGGAAGGAAGTTCAGAACTATGCTAAATCCAAGGGTGTAAGCCTGATAGGAGATTTACCAATCTTTGTCGCTCACGACTCAGCCGATGTTTGGTCGCACAGAGAATTGTTCTTACTCGATGAGAATGGAATGCCCGAAGTTGTGGCAGGTGTTCCTCCAGATTACTTCAGTGAAGATGGTCAAAAGTGGGGTACTGTTCTGTATGATTGGGATGCCCATCGCAGTGAAGATTGGCACTGGTGGAAACAGAGAATGGCTAGAATGATGCGCCTTTTCGACGTAGTTAGAATCGACCATTTCAGAGGATTTCATTCAGCATGGGCAATACCAGCAAGCGATGAGAATGCCCGGAATGGTAAGTGGCTTGAAGGACCTAAAGATGAGTTAATTACTGCTCTAATCGAAGTATGTGGCAATCACGAATGCATCATAGCAGAAGACCTAGGAATAATTCCAAAAGCGGTTACACAATTGCGTAAGCGCCATAATTTGGAAGGTATGAGTGTACTACAATTTGCCTTTGATGATGATAACAAAGACAATCCACACAAACCAGAAAACATCACCATTGACCGAGTAGTTTACACAGGAACTCACGACAATAATACAACCAAAGGATGGTGGCAAACCCAGCAGAGAAGGCGCCTTATTCCTTACATCAAAGATGGTGAATCAGTTTGCCAGACTATGATTAGATTAGCGAAAGAAAGCCCTGCCGGCATGGCGATTATTCCCTTACAAGACATCTTGGAATTAGGTGGTGAGGCAAGGATGAATACCCCAGGCACAGCACATGGAAACTGGAAATGGAAATTCGACTGGGCCAACTTGTGACTGCTCAAGACCAGTATGCTTCACGAATTGCTTGATTTGCACTCATGCAAGCTACAACATCATCAGGCCGAGCAGGAATTCCTTCAATACTCATCAATGCATTGTACATCGGCATTACGTTAGACATGTTGACTACTCCCCATCCAACTTGTGTGCAAGGTGCAACTGGTGACATTGGAGTAGTTCCTGAAGTTGGGTCCCAGGTTGCGAAACTTGGATACCATGCAGATTGGTTCAGAACGTATCTGATACCTACGTTATTAAACGAATAATTCGCCGCGATTACAAGCGAACCATTCCTCCCATATTCTTCAGATGCACCTGATAGCATGTCGCCTGCTTCTTCTCTTAGCATGGTGATTAGAAGGCTGAGGATTCCGGCTGTGCGTGGAGTTGCAAAAGATGTTCCAGAAGTTTCGTGGTAGCCATCAGTATCATCGTGATTAGGTAGAAGTTGGGTCCAGTCTGCAGCAATATCAGGATAAGAGCCGCTCATTGTTTCCTTCTGGTCATCGCCTTCCTCAGCATATCCTGAGATTCCAATCGACCAAGGTGGACCTGCTGTTGAATCTTGAACCGCAGGTGAAGGAGTGTTGTCTGAAGCTCCGGTGTGAATCTTGTTGTTATCGACTACTGCAACCTTGGTTGCATCTTCGATCCCCGGTACTGGGACGCTACCAATAGGACCGAATGAGGTTGTAATGATGTCAACTAATGGCTGGTTTGCAGCAGCTAGAACTGCAGCATTAGAGAAGCCTTCAACAAAGAAAATCACTGCATCTGGGTTGGCATCCAGAACAGAGCCGGTAACCGCAGTTCCGTGACCATCTGAAGGGTCATCTAGAATCGGGATCTCTGTATCATCATCAGGTGTTGTTCCAATGATTCTAGTACCCGGGAAATAGACAATATCTGTGGCTGTAATAACATCCCAGCATGATTCCTTATCAGCATCATACCTCTCTTGCCAACTTCCTTCTTGAGTCAGATTGCAGTGCATAGTAACGCCTAGGCCGTCCAGTAGCCAATCAGGATAAGTCTCATTCAATTGGAATCGGTCATGATAGACGTTGATTCCTGTATCGATAGGAGCAACTACGCTGTATGGCCTGAATTCCTCATCATCATCTACCCACTCATACCCTTGAGCGGTTTTTTCGCTAAAGCAACCAGCAAGTGAGATACTGGCCATCAATAAGGCCATCAATACCACCTTGGCAATATCTCGCATGTTATGGGCTAATTGCTCGACTATTTTGAGGTTGACCCCGACTTTAGTCATCTCAAAGTTAGGCTTAGAGGCTGATTTGGAGACGCTGGTCACGGTGTGTCCTAGACCTATTTCAATACAACTAATGCCTCTACCTTAGTTGGTGAATTGCATCACGGATTCTCTCATAACTGGCGCTGATTCCTAGTGT
>NZFU01000072.1 GCA_002689345.1 Methanobacteriota archaeon
TGACCAGCGAAGATGTAGAAATTAGACGAGCAGCAGCAAGAGAATGGACGCGTTGGGAAATGGCTACAAGCAGACTATTTCCAGACCCAGAATATTTGGATAAAGCCGAGGATTTAGACTTCGCAGTTGCCTTTGCTAGAATCGAATGTCATTATTTCATCAATGCAATATTTGTCGAAGAGGCATATATCTTGAATCGGACTTCAATAATTGAACAGATTCCAACAATTATCGTTCAGGGAAGATACGATGTTGTTTGCCCAGCAAAGAGTGCCTGGGAGTTGCATAAGGCGCTACCAAAGAGTAATTTGACTATTGTTGCAGATGCTGGACATTCAATGGGCGAAGTTAGTATTGCTAGAGAATTAGTTGATGCAACCGATTCATTATAATGCCTTAGAGATGGCATTTTTATTGTACCTAAGAAGCGTCGGCTTGATATGTAGGTCCAATCTCGGTAGAGAGGAAGGCAAAGCCTTAGGTGAGAGAAATGTCCGAAACAGGAACCATCACTCCAGAAACTCAAATTAAGGAACTCACAGAGAAACTTGAGGAAGAAACCGAACGTCTTCTCAAACTGTATGCAGCGTATGAGCAGCAAGAAGCAGAATTGAGAGACACTAAGGCTGAAGTCGAAGTTCTCGAGAAAGAGATCGTTGAACGTGAAATCGAAAAAGAGAGTCTTGAGGCTCTATTGACTGAGAAAGACGCTCGAATTCGCGACTTAGAGTTGAAAGCCAGCAAGTCTAGTAAGCAAGTGGAACACCTTGAGCCGGAATTGCAAAAGATGGAAGAAAAGTTCAGTCGTGAAAAGGACCGTCTTGGTAAGGTATTCTCAATCGCTGAAGAATTGGATAACGATCTTCGCTTAGCGGTAATCGAATTACAAACACGTGACGATTGGTACATGGAACACATGTCACTATTCGAAGACCTCAATAAGGCAATCAAGCGCCGTTATGAAATGATTGAAGCAGCTGCAGAAGCAGAACGTCAATCACAACATATGGGCAGAGCAATTGCCGAGAGAATGGATGAAATGGTTGAAGCACGTGCTGCTGAAATGACACTAGAAGAGGCATCAGACATCGAATCCACAGAATCTGAGGAAACTGCAGATTCGGCCAATGAGGCAGAATCAACAGAATCTGAAGATGGTGAAGAAGACGAATGGAATTGGTCCGAGTCAGTACTTACCGGGGTAATGGAAAAGAACGGAATCACAGACCGAGATGCATTTGTAGAGTTTGCAAAATCCTATGATATGGATGGCAACAAATACCTCAAAGGCTCCGAATTAGGCGCAGCAGCAGTTGACTTTGCCAAAGCCTCTCAACCAGAAGAACCTGCAGCAGAAGAACCTGCAGCAGAAGAGCCTGCAGCAGAAGAATCCTCTGGTGACAAAGAACCAGAAGTCGTTTGGAGAACATCCGGCGACTCAGATGGAAATCAGTAGGTGAGCCATTTTGGCTTTTCTCGCCAAAGGCGGTTTTCTGCCTGTAATCACTCCCGCTTTGATGGGGAGTGGATTCATTTTGGTAGGATGGTTTGTTGATCCATTGTATGGAATTGCTCCTAGCTTGGGAATTTTCATGCTAATGCTCTCTGCATTTTTTGCTAATTTTTGGAGAGACCCCGACCGGCCAATTCCTCGAGATGAAGGAGTAATCGTTTCACCAGCAGATGGGCATGTCATGTTCGCTCGTAGAGAAAGGTCAACTGGTCGCCGACCATCCAAGGATGAAATGCCGGATGCAGAAGAGGATGAACACACTGGAACCTGGCATCCTGAACCATGCGAAAACCCCCTTTCTTTTTCTACAGAACAACGATTTGAAGGAGTACCTGAAGGAGAGGAGTCAGATACAGATGTCTGGCGAATTGCAGTATTCATGTCACCCCTAGACGTTCATGTTAATCGGTCCCCAATTGCTGGAAAAATTATCCGCATGGAACACAGAACTGGAAAAGGACTTCGAAGAGGGCCTTTCTTGCCTGCTTTCCGCAAAGAAAGCGAATACAATGAGAGAGTAAGATCTCTTTTCGAAAGAGAGGATGGTCTAATTGTAGAGGTCATGCAAATTTCTGGAGCTTTAGCTCGAACAATCATACCATGGACTAGTGAAGGCGATACCATGCGCCGTGGCGAGAGATTTGGTATGATTAGACTCGGCAGTCGTGTTGATGTTAGAGTGCCAGCCAAAGATTTCACACCATGCGTAATTAGTGCTGAGGATGGAGACAAATCTCACCCCAAAGGTGAGTTTGTAAAAGCAGGTTCAACAATTCTATACAGGGGAGTTTGAGATGGGTATCAAGAAAGAAATCATGCCATTTTTCCTGATGTTAGTTGTATTGATGCCTACTGGATATTACTTGGCTGGAAAAATGGTATATGATGGAGTTGCCAATACAAATACTGATTGTTGGGGTAATTTCGATCAAAATAACCCAATGCAATTCGCACCACTAAAGAGTGAAACACCACTGAATGAGTCCAACAATAGTGAAAATATATCTTCTGAAATTATGGAAGGATTATCGCAATATTGGTGGCAAGATTATGCTAATGCCACAATTGCAGTAGAAGGCGAAGATGTCTTCCTATCGGCATGGTATTTGCAACAAAACGACACTATGCCCTGGGTAATTTTTGTTCATGGGATTAGAGGTTGTAAGTCGAGCGGCGAGTTATTGATTCCTTCTGGAATGTTAGCAAATGCTGGATTCAATGTAATCGTTTTTGATTTGAGAGACCATGGAGAATCATCTATTGATGACGACCGCGTTTCTGGCGGTCAGGATGAATGGAAAGATGTTAGAGCAGTATTTGATTGGTTGATTGAAGAAAAGAACGCTACATCTGAAAATATTGGATTGTTTGGAACTTCGATGGGTGCAGGAACTGCAGCAATAGCCTATTCTCTCGATGTTAGAATGCAAGCTGTATGGTTGGATTCGGGCTACGCAGACATGGGAGATATTGTAGTTGAAGAACTAGAATTCCAAGGCTACCCGATCTGGTTAGGGCCTGCTGGAATATTTGCAGGCAAAATATCTGCGGGCCAAAACCTAATCGAATATTATCCTCTAGACGCCGCATCAGAAATCGGAGAGAGACATATGTACGTCGTCCATGGAAATCAGGATAAAAGAGTTCAACTACACCACGGAGAAGAGATGTGTGAAGTTGCAATGGCGAACGGACTAGAAGGCAATGTTGAATGTTGGTTCGAAGATTCAGTATACCGATATGATGTAGGTAAAGGAATGGATAGCGACGAACACGTTTCATTGATGCTTACCCATACAGGGGAATATGAAACGCGTCTTGTGGGCTTCTTCACAGAATCTCTGATGTGAGCGAGCATTCAAACACACGAAGCGGGACGGATTGCTATGGCGAATGGTAAATTGACCATGGTAGGGGACTCGGACAAGCGTCCGGCTCGAATCCATGATTTAGTCAAAGCACCAGCCAATACACCTTGGGCCCAAGAGAGAAAGAACTCTTGGGATGCAAAGGACCCGGCTACCGTTTACTATACTCCTGAAACTTTGGCAGATGGTACACCTACCACTGCTCTAACTGTAATTTTACGAACCAAAGGTTGCCATTGGTGGTGGTCCAGCGGTTGCACATTTTGTGGATATTTCAATGACACAAGAGATGATGTAACAAGTGATGACCTTCATTCGCAATGGGAGAAATCGTTGGCCCGATTCGACGATTTTGAATCGATGGGTATGGTCAAAGTTTACACTTCTGGTAGTTTGTTGGAAGACCGAGAAATCCCTGTGGATTTCCAGGAAAGAGTTCTACGCGATTGTTATGAAATGGGTAAGGAATTAGTTGTTGAGAGTAGAACAGAGCAACTGACTAAAGAAAAATTGGAATGGGCGACTAGTATTAATCCTAAATTTTCAGTAGCAATAGGTCTTGAGGCGTATGACGATGAAGTATTACGCTTCCACGTCAACAAAGGATTTAGCATAAAAAGCTGGGACCGGGCCGTAGAAAACCTATCACATTTCGGACTGAGAATCAAGACCTACTTGATGTTTAAACCCCCATTCATGAGTGAAGGGGACGCCTTAGCACATGGAGCGAAATGGATTCGTGATGTTGCAGAAAGAAGTGATGAAATCAGTGTTAATCCAATGAATATCCAAAGAGGCACAGTAATCGACCGTTTGTTTAGAGCGAATGAGTATCGTCCACCGTGGCTTTGGTCCTTGATTCAATTAATTCGAGATGTACATTATGATATTCACCCGACAAATTCTGGAAACGGCTCCAAAGATCAAGTAAGTCGTCTGATTATTCATCCTACTGCAGGTGGTAAGGTCAGGGGAGCGCATAATTGCGGCAGTTGCGATGGAGATGTTGTAGCTGCTATCGAGAGATATTCTGTAAGCGGTGATATTCATGAAATCGATGGCCTAGACTGTGATTGTAAGCAGGTTTGGGAATGTGAAATAAACTTGGATAGAAGCATGCCAATACCCCTTGGTGCAGGTAAGAACCGAAGGGGAAATGCACTATTGCATCTGCGTTCGCCTTGATATTTTGCTGGTCAATGTTTATGACCGTACCACAGGTGGCGTAAATGACCCCTACGGGGTCAAGGTGATATCATGACGAACAACACCATCCTGCCCGATGTATCCGAAGGGGTTGCAGAACCATCTGCTTCTCGAGTAATTCTTGTTATTATGAGCATAGGCTTAATCGGCTTGATTGCTATGTTTAGTAATATCTTTGGCTGGGATAGTATGCCAGTTATCAGCGAAATAATTCCATTCATGGAGAGCCTTGGCGGTTCAGGAATATGGTATTACTTAGTTGGAATTTTTGTTGGATGTGGTATGATTGTTGCCAATCTTATCGGAGGCGTCCTTTCGGACTAGGAGGTGTGATGTATGTCAGAGGCATTTACAACAGCGGCCATTCTACTAGCCACTCTTCTATTATTCACTCATTACATCCAGAAAGGATTCGGAGGAATGAGTAATCCACTTCGCCAATTTGGTATGTTTTTGCTAACCAAGGCAGCCGGTCCAGCAACAGATATGTTCCAGGAAAGAGAAGGCTGTGGAGCAAAGACATGGATGCAGACAGGCGTATTCTGGTTAGTGCTTGCGGGCATTGGAGGATTTTTATCCGCTTGGCACAACTATGATCCATCTGCATTAGATTCACTTTCCAACGTTGGTTGGGGATATGATGATGGCAGTGCTTTGGCTTATTTCAATGAAGTAGCGATGACTACTGCACTATTCGCCATCCTACTTGGAGGAACCTTTGTTGCTCATACAAGAACAACTGGTTCCAGACTTGCTAGTGAAGCAAACGCATCAATGATTGCTCTAGCCTGGACTGCTCAAGTATTGGTTGGGCTAGTTCTTTGTGTTCTAGACCATTGGGACTATGTGACATATGGAGCAACACAAATGGCGCTATATGGTTTGATTTCGGCAATGCTAGTTCTCAGTCTCTTAGTGAATTCATTAATCACCTTGGGCAATAGAGGGAACTCACCAATTTCAGTCCCATCATGGTTCTTGTTACTTGGTTTGCTCACTCTGCTCTTCAGTAAATTCGCAACCGCATTTGGTGAAATCCTTGATTGGACCGGAACTGTTTGGGTTGCAGACATCATGATGTCTGGATGGGTTCCATTAGCACTAATGTTTGCTGTTGGATACCATGTTCTTTCACATGTTACTGGTCAGCCAATTTGGTCAGGTAGCCTAACCAAGGCTTCCATGTTCCTTCTATTCGCAACAGTACCTCCGTTCTTCCTTTCAGAATCTACTCATGCAGATTCATTCACACAATCGATTGGAGCAATATTGGTCACTATCGGTTTACTACCTGTATTTGCAGCATCAGCAAACATGATCGCTACAATTCGTGGTAATGCTAGTGCAGTAGTTGACAGCCCAGGTGCAACCGCTGCAGCAGGCGCTGCAATTCTATTACCAATATTCGCATTGTTGGGATATTTTACCGGATTAAACGTAATGGTTGGCGATGGAAGCATGGCCAATGTGGCAGACACTGTCAATATGTCTTACCTCTATGTGATTGGAGGATTATTTGCATTAGCTGCATTATTCCATTCATACCCACTAGTTGCGGGTAAGAAATTGACAGGTTCTGCAGGAACAGCCTCCTGGCTAGTAATTGGGGGCGGATTGTTATCCACAGTATTGTTCCTAATGGGAGATTGGTCAGAAAACGCTCTAGTCGAGGCAGGTGTTGAAGACACTGCAACGAGCCTTTCAGGATTTGCACTTACGGCTGCATTCGCTTTCTATGGTGTTGTAATTGGATTTATCATTGCATCTAACAGTGTAGTGAAGACCTTGCTTTCAGGAAGCTTACAACCATCTGCTTCTGGAAGTCAGAGTGACATTTCTGCATACAACCTTGTAGAAGGAACAACCTCCATCAGAGCATTATTCGGTAGAGGAGTTGGCATTGATACAACTCTAATAATTGGCGAATCTGAAGAAGAGGTTACAGGCGGCTCAACAGTAATCGAGGTGTCCTCTGACCTTCATAATGATGAAGTGGACGAGTTCCCAGTTTCCTTTGATGAAGATTTAGTTACGCTAACCAAATGGCTTTGTGGAAGAGGTACTACCACTGCACAATTCTTCGAGTGGGCTGATGTTGACAACTCCGGCGAGATGGATATGTTCGAGTTTGCAAACGCTCTACGTGTTGCTGATATCGCAGATTTACCTCCTTGGGATGTAGAAACGTTAGTGAAAGTAATGGACATAAATTCCGATGGACGAATCAATCTTCCTGAACTTGACATCGCTTTACTAAATATTCGAAACACACTTGGAATCAAATTCACTCCATTTGAGGTTGAATCAGAAGACGAGGAAGAGGAAGAAGAATCCGTCGAAGAATCTGAAGAATCCGAAGAATCCGAAGAAGAAGAGACAGTGGATGCACCTTCTGAATCTGAATTGAAGAAGATGAAGAAAGCCGAATTGGTAGACGTTGCAAAATCCATGGGACTCTCCCACACTGGAACAAAGGCCGACCTAGTCGAACGTATTACTCAGGCGTGAATGGAATGCGCATAGGTTTGGTTGGAAAGCCAAATGTAGGCAAATCAACGTACTTTAGTGCAGCAACTTTAGCCAAAGTCGACATTGCTAACTATCCCTTCTGTACCATTGATCCTAACGTAGGGGTTGCCTTTTTGGCAGCACCTCAAGCATGCCCCTGTAAGGATTTACGACAGCGGTTAGAATCCGATGGTCGCCTAGAGCCAGTTAGTGAAGATGATGAGCGTAAGGGAAGTATATGTGAGCCAAGAACCGGATCTTGTATCGGTCACATACGATTGGTCCCAACATTTCTTGTCGATGTAGCGGGATTAGTTCCCGGTGCAGCGGATGGCCGAGGAAGAGGTAATGCATTTCTTTCAGACTTAGCGAATTGTGATGCATTAATCCAAGTTGTAGATGCTGCTGGATTAACCGATATTGAAGGTAATCCAATCGCAGCAGTAGATGATGTGGAATCATCTCTTAAAGAAGAAACATCCTTCCTAACCGAGGAATTAGATTCCTGGATTCACGGAATCCTAGATGATGGTTGGTCTAGAGGCTCTAGACGAGTTCAAGCAGAGGGCGAGAAAGGATTGAGCACATATTTACATGAAAGATTCACAGGATTGGGTGCGAATCTTTCTCACATATTGCAAGCACTGGATGGATTTAGAAATCAATGGGGTAATCTTGACACACCATGGATGTGGCCCGAGGATAAGGTTAGATCACTTGCATTACATCTGAGGCAGCAACTATTTCCGATACATATCGCTGCAAATAAAGCAGACTCAGCAAAGGGNACTCCTTGGAATGCNATCACTGCTAATGGTATAATTCAGCCAACTATGGCAGATATGGAATTAGCATTACGCCGAGCNGATTCAGGTGGAATGATTTCCTATAAGCCNGGAGAGGATACCTTTGCAATACTCGATGAAAGCCGCCTAAATAGCGCTCAACTCAACGCTCTATCATCAATGAAAGAGAAATTGACTCAAGCAGGCGGCACCGGTGTGGCAAAATTACTCTCGAGAGTTCTCTTTGATGCACTGAATCACGTAGTGGTATATCCGGTAGCAGACGAGAATGCATGGAAAGATGGAGAAGGTAGAATCCTCCCTGATGCTTTCGTAGTTCCAAATGGGGTAGAGGCAAAAGAACTAGCATACAAGGTTCACAGTGACTTGGGAGATGGATTCATCAAAGCAGTAGACGGGCGTTCTCGCAGAGTGGTTGGCGCAGACCACGAATGTAGCGACAATGATGTAATCAAGATTCACGCAAAGTCGTGATTATTCTTCCTGCCTAATTGCTTCAACTTCAACAGTTGGAATCATTTTATCTGACATTTCAGGAGTAGTAGTTGGTACTGGTGAGACCATTTCACCCACATCGACGAATAGGCTTGGGCCATTTGCCATGAAGTAAACAGAGCCACGCCCAGTTCTGGAATCTGCAGGCTGAGGGTCAGGGCTCGAAGCACAAGCATCGATGCAGCCATCAGCAAATGCGATGTAAACACGACCTTCAAGGTCGATGTGAAGGTCGTTGAAATCCAATAGGTTTCGATTTGAGCCTCCCTGATCACTTCGACAATCACCACTGTTTAGACACATAGCGCCAATTTGCACCGGGTCGTCAGTTACTCTTCTGGTGTGGAATACAGGATTTTCATCCAGAGCGTTTAGACTGTAGGTGACATAGAGGTGGTAGTGGACTCCGTTAGGTGCATAATGGCCATTGCCATTCCAATTATTGCCATCGATATCTGTAGTGTTTAGTAGTGAACCATTCTCACTACCCAGATAGGTTATCGCTATTCTTCCTGGGTCTCCTGCATCGGTTTGAGGGAATGTGGTTGAAATAACTTCAGCGGGACTGATGCGAATACTTTGTGAATCCCAAGTATCTCCTGAGTCTGTACTTCTAGCCATGTAAATTCCTTGGTCTGCCCCTGTCCAAATATGGTATGCATTAGATTCACTATCGGTTGCAACTTCGGAATTCTTCCTTGGATTTGGAGTTCCAGCATCTTGGCCCATCTCTCGAGTATCCCAACTCAATCCGTTATCTTTAGACAAAATAACAGCAGGTGTAGCAACTCTTGGAGTAACGTATACCGTGCCATCTGGAGCGGTAGTAATCGCTCCATGTAATCCACCATCGCTGGTTGCAAGACCGTAAATTTGGCCACCGGTAGGGAAAGTAATTCCTCCGTCATAACTGGTATAACAAAAAATTCCGGCTAATTTGTTGTAGCAGAAGTAGACGGCCTCTGAATATAGTGGGCTAAGTTGACCAAAGCCACCATAGCCAGAATCTGTCCATGGGCCTGAACCTAATTTTATGTGGTCATTAAGTGGGATTGGGCCATTATCATACGGGTTACCCATCCAAGATTCTCCGTCGTTGTCTGACCAGCCAATCCATGTGTGAGAAAGGCCCATCATGTGAATATTGAAAATTCTATCAGTTACAGGGTCGACCCATCCATATGGGTCACTGGTAAATGGTGCCTGAGTTATGTCAGCAGTATTTTCCCAAGTCGCTCCATAGTCACAAGAACGCATTGGCTTTTCCATTGCGATAAAGAACATACAACCACTTGAGGTTACTCCAATACTAGGCTCCTTTCCAGTTTCACCTACGTCGCTGAAAATGTAATCGATTTCTAATGGGGCCTCATCAACAGACATCCCTGAGGAATCGGTAACGAATACTCTGGAATCTTGAATAACAGCTTCAGGAGTTTCTATTTCTAATTCTTCCTCAGCAGAAAAAATAGTGTATAGAATTGTAGAGGACAACAATAGTACAATAATTCCGATTGCGACGAACCGAGATGTAGAAGGAGATCTAACTTTTAGAGGAATAGAAGGAGCGATTTCAGCAATAATCTCAGCCTCTTCTATCAATTCAGCATCATGGATTTCATCATCAGTCATCGCAATCACCTTGAGTGCAATATAGTCATCGAATCAATGGCCTTTCGGGCGTTCGTATTCGGGGGTAAGTCTTGCCATTACCGCCATATGTTTGGATGAAAAGAAGAACATGTAGACTGGAACAATCAGTGTACATAGCGCTAGAAGAATAAGAGTGTACAAGTCCCAAGGCTCAACATCGCTAAGGAATAAAATCCACGCAGTCCAAAGCACTGAGAGCCACATCAAAGGCGACCAGCGACGAGCAACTGCAGAAAATCTAGCATTCGCAGTTGATTTATCATACAGTGAAGCAACTTCATGCTCTTCGACTAAACCCTTCTCCAAACCACACCTAACACAAACCTGTGATTTGGGTCCATTTCCATGGATGAATTGGTCACGAGTGTAGGTGCCGTAGCAGTGTCGACAGGTCGGCATGATGACTGCCACCACCAGCCTCCACTTCAACAATGCGATGCGCGAGTAAGAAATTCTACTAGCACAGCCATTCCATTTGGAGAGCCAATAGATTCTGGATGAAATTGAACACCGTAGGTATTACCATCTCTAATTTCCATTGGCAGTACCCCGGTTTCGTCAGTTGCGGTAATCTTCACATCCCCTTCTCCATTGAGAATTAGAGAATTGTACCTAGTCATGATATGACTCCCTGATTGTAACAATCCACTACCGTCAGCAATTATCTTCGAAGGAACGCCATGAACTGGCCCCAATGGGCTTTCAATTAATCTCATCCCTCTAGTTATTCCAATCGCTTGATGACCCAAACAAATACCTAGAGTTGGTAAATCTAAAGTTGCAGCATGAATCGAGAGTGGAGATATTTCAGGTCTTCCCGGGCCCGGGCCGATAACGATTGCATCATGATTGAAATCTACAATATCCCCTCGGCCATCAAAAGTTTCGACATTACAACCCAAAGATTGCAAAGCATGAATTATGTTATGTGAGAAAGAATCTAAATTATCGATAAAGGCAATGTTTAGATCGAATGTTTCACTAGAACTGTAGGGTTGTTGTTCAAGATAAAGAGGATAGATTCCTAATTCACCTTTGGATATCGGTTTTGTATCTGGATTTAACCAACCACACGCTCTTCGTAAAGCAGCGGCTTTCCAAATCGCTTCAGCAACCTCAGCATCTGGATTACTCTCGATTGTAATACCACCTCCAGCAACCACGGTTCCTTGCCAGCCATCTGTTGTATATCTGGCTTCTAAAGTTCGAATCATAATATTCCATGTTGAGTTTCCACTGTGGACATCAATCCACCCCATAGACCCAGTCCAAAACGACCTAGGCCGCTTTTCGAGTTCATCTATTGCTGCACAAACTACAGTTTTTGGACATCCGGTTATGCTGCCGCCTGGAAATAATGCTTGTAGAGCATCAATTCCATCTTTATCCTCATTCAATGTCCCCTTGATCTGAGATACTAGATGCTGTACATTTGCATATGCTTCAACATCAAACCTTGATTGGAATACGCTACCAGGCTTAGACACAATTCCCAAATCATTACGTTCTAAGTCAACCAACATACGATGCTCAGCTCTCTCCTTTTGGTCATGCACCAAATCTCGCCGCAATAGTGTTTCTTGGTCTGCATCGGAACCTCTTGGCCTGGTCCCTTTAATCGGTGCAGTCATAATCTCATCACCTTCGGTTTCTACAAGTATTTCCGGAGATGATGATGCGAGTGCGATTCCAAGATCAGCGGCCTCGATATATCCACTAAATGGAGCCGGGTTGTTGGTTGCTAATCGGTGAAATACCTGAGCAGGCTCTTCACCTAGAGGGCCCTGCCACGCTCTACCAAAATTCAATTGATACAATTCTCCAGCAGTAATTGAATTCTTAATTTGTTGAACGATTTGAGCATGTTCAGTATCGCTGTGAGATGATTTTTCACCTTCTACACGTACAGGGTTTTCTAATTCAGGGATGAGTACTTCACCCTCATCCCATTGCTCAACCAACCAAAGAATTGCAAGAACTTCACCCTCTTCGGGAGGGAATTGTAGTTTCAAAGGTTGGGTCCATTGCACTAAATCGTATGATAATGCACCTGCCCATACAGAACCATTTGGAGTATGGGGTTTGAGTGAGCGTAACATTGAATCAAGGGTTTTGGCATTGATTAGATTGGTAACAGACCACCCTTGCTCTGATAGTGATTGTAGGCTACCTTGCATTGGAGGCTTATCCGTTTCTAGAATAGTGTTACCATTCATTGGAGAATGTTTCTTTTGTGCAGAAACCGAAGGCTGAGTTATAACTAGCCGTTTAGTCATCCCTTTGGCGAACAAACTTCTCTTGGCTAGATGAGATTTCGGCCCCCCGGATAATAGCAAAATCCTGTCTTCACCCTTTGCATCGAGCAAACGGTCAATCATCGCCAATCCTCTCCTAAGGCCTTGATACAAACCTGTTGTAATCCATTACTGCCATCACCAATATCGACATCATCCAAAACAGTCAATCGTGCAGCACCCATGCCGGTTCCTAGTAGAACAAATTCCTTTGCACGGGCTACTATTCTCTCGTTTAGACGACCTTCACTAATCACAAAACCGGCATCCTCAATAGCAGATTTACAAATTGCAAAGGTTACAGAATCGACACCACCCAATTTGGAATCACTAATCCAAACAACTCCATCATCATCCAATACAAGAGGCATTACGCGGTCACCATCCACAATGCAGAATTCATGAACTAGTAAGGCCACATCTACGCCCTTTTTGAAAATCTCAGAAGTAATTTCCCGGTAAGCATCCCAATCTCCATGCTTTGTTCCCATAATCTTGCGACTCCATCTGGGAGCAGCAACTGTGATTCCTTCGGCTTCCATGTGAATTTCTTGATAGAATGGTTTTGAAGTAAATTTAACACCATTAGAATCTACATGGATTTTAACTAGGCCATCGAGTTCTAGTGGAACCTTTATCTCTGGAATTTCAATCCCTAAAACTTCAGCATGCTTAGACAATCTTTCCAAGTGCAAGTCAAGATGGAATAAGTGCCCATCTCTTGCTCTAACGGTGGTAAACACCGCACTCTTGGGCCCCTCCATCATGCCATCACAACAGGTCATCCAAGAAGGAGGTGTCTATTCCTCCTTGCGGTGGTTGTTGTTGCTGAGCAGGTTGTGTCCAGCGCTGAGGTTGTTGTTGCACAGGTTGACTCGGCTGCTCAATTCTTTGAGCCGCTGCGAATATGTCACTTTGCTGAGCGGGTTGGATTGCAGCAGGTGGAGCGACAGGCTTTGCAGCATTTCCACCAAAGCTTCCTCCCTCGTCCCATCCATCTCTGGCTTGAATTCCCCAAGTCGCTTCTTGTAACTCCCAGTCCTTATTTCGGGCGGATTTTCCACCCCTACCTCTTAGAACGAGAATTAGTAAGAATAGTGAGATCAAAATCATGCCAGCAAGAATCATATTGTCAGTGGATAATAATTCTCCCAGGTCTGTTGAAGAATCATCTCCATCAGAATCACCATCGCCATTTCCGTCAGATGAATCAATAGGGCCAATCTTTTGTGAATCGATAATTTCTCTACTATTCAGGTCATCCTTGGCAGCAACTCCTACCCACCATGAACTTTCATTACTCAAAGCCGAGTAAGTTTCTGGAGTGATTACAAACGAGTTAGATGTACTGACCATTCCAACATTTGTTGCATCGGAAATCGAACTGAATTCACTATCGGAAATAAATACGACATAAGAGCGAACAGCGGGGTCGGTAGAATGGTCCCACGAAACAACAATCGAATCTTCAACCCATTGCAGATTGATACCTTCAATATCTGGAAGGTAGGAACCAACATCGTCAACACCATCATCGATTGCAATAGCGGTAGATGTTACTAAATTGTCACGATATGCATTACCCGACCAGTCTACTGGAACTACGGCTACAGTTACAGGAGTGTTTGGAACTACCAAAGCATCGAATGCAAGAATTTCAATGAGCAAAGGCAAATCAGCATCTCGATCTAATATCACAATCGGTGTGTTAACAGTACCAGTAGCTCCTACTGACGTGAAACTGAATGCTGCTGCATACACCTCATAGTAAGCGATATCACTGTCTTGCGAAAGAGCAAATTCTAGTAACATTGCAGTGCCATCATCTGCAGGTCTGTCATACAGATTGATGTCTGTCAATCTGTCTGGAGGCGTGGTGTCCGCAATATTATCGATAGGGGTTACCATTGCAGTATTCAGGTTGTCAAGGTGAACATTACCCTTGATGTCATGTACTGTTACGGCCACGTATAATTCAACATCAGGCATTATTTGCCCAGGTAGTGAAGATGCTAAGCCATCGCCGCCATACAAGGCAGTATTCAACGTTAATTCAAGTGGGCTTTGTTCTGTATCAATCCATTGCTTGTCCATCACAATACAGCCACAAATTCCAGGTTCAGTTGATGCGATTTGCCAGAAATCAGTAAGATCATCCAATGGATGTTCAGAGACCCAAATAACGTAGTAATCGAAATCATTTACTTCGGATGGGGCCCAAGCGATATCGATTGCAGTACCATCATCATCTGGATGGTCCCAAGCACTCAATTCACTGATTCTATCAGGCTCTGTAGCGCCACCATCACTATTGATGTATGGAGTTACTTCAAGAACAGTCACGTCTCCAGTATCGCCATTTAACCACTTATCATATGCTACAGCACCAATCCAATATGTTTGACCATCAATTAGAGAATCTTCTCCAATTGAATCAATGATTGTCATATTGGTTTCGCAATCAGGAACAATTGCAGCCTCTTCAAAGCCATCAACATTGGTAGGCTGGAATGAACCACCTTCGTTTTCTACAGGCTTCATGTAGACTACAACATATGCGCAGTCAGATGCGACGGAATTATCCCATCCCATCTGTACACGGCCACCGTCATCATTTGGAACATCCTCTGCCCAAACACCAGTAAGCCTTGGTGGAGGTACACCATCATCGACTCCACCGGTAGGAACAACAGGACCAATCACAGTTGCATTCACAAGGTCTTCCTGCCCTGCTTCATCAACACATGTGAAGGCTAGCCAGTGCGGCTTACCTGCTTCTAGAGTGATAATACTGACATTTCCTGCCTGAGGTGCAAATTCAGTATGTACGCTCATCCCCAAAGCATCTGAGATTTCTGTTGTTGAAGCATAAACACGGGTACTTGCCAGATCCAGTGCTTCACAACGAGCCCATTCTGCGTAAACTTCTCCATCCACAGCAACAACTTGGTCTCCAGATATGGCAGTTGCCCAAGCTGGTGGCTTAGGGACTTCGTCAGAAGGAGTAGCAGGGCCAAATGGAGCAGACGGAGTTCCAAATCTTCCATCGTTATATTCGACCACTACTACTGCCCAATACTCGACACCATCTTGTAATGGCTGTCCGTCAATTGTAGAAATCTCAGTTTGCAATCTAGAATGTAGACTGACAGAAGCATCAGCAGTTCTTGGCTGTAGGTCAGCAACAGTTGGTTGAGAATCCCATGGGCCTTCGTTCACATATACAAGATATCTAGCGAAGTCTTCATCGTGAACAAGAGTCCAATTTGCCATAAGAGTGGAGCCTCCATCATCTGGCCTATCCCATAGAGAGAGGCCTTGAACCGGAGTTTCGGTTCTAAACCAATCATAGACCATTTTAACCCACATACTTCCGTTAGAAGGAGATGTAACTTTCAGGTCTACATGGCGAGTTCCATTGAGTAATACTCCATTGTCAACAGCGTATTGCATACTGGTGATGAATGTAGGATCATTTGAAAGGTCCAGTGTAGTATTCCATTTCATATCTACTAATCTAGCCCAAGTCGCTGAACCATCAACAGGTGATGAGAAGGTAAGAGGAACTGATTGCATTGAGATGCCATGAGCTCCCGGACTACCATCCGAATTCAGAGTTACTGCATTGGCAGCATCGACCAATACCACTTGCATACCTGGATGTGTATAGTTAGATACATCTTGGAATTGTAATTGGAACCCAAGCGAAAGAGGGTCAGCTCTTCGTAATGTGGTGGCATCAACTTCATCTCCGGAATTTAGCATCCACGCCTTGAGTCCATTTGCTGTTGAAACAGCAACGTATGAGTTAGTAACCACACTTCCTCCTGTTGCATCAGCA
>NZFU01000073.1 GCA_002689345.1 Methanobacteriota archaeon
AACAATCTACGATTGTTAGGCGCCGAGAGGGGGATTTGAACTCCCGCGTCCAGGGGACAGTGGATTTCGAATCCACCGCAATACCAGGCTATGCGATCTCGGCTTGTATCTCGCCCACCTGCACGACCATCATAAGAGTGATGTCACTGGGGTTGCATGATGAAGGTCGCACTGAAAGGGCATGGTCATGACCATACTATCGAATTGGATGCTGGCTCAACCGTTAAGCAAGCATTAGACAAAGTCGGAATTCATCCTTCTACAGTCATCGTTAGTCATGAGGATACAGTTCTTCCTCACACTACTATATTGAATTCAGATGTCTCACTAGATTTGACAATTGTCAGTTCTGGTGGCTGATCACATATAGATTGAATCTGGCGATTCAGATAATTCTGAAATCATATCTTCAGCCTTACCCGGGTGCAACTCTTTCAGTTTAGCAGCTAATCTCTCAGTAGCATCAATCGGTACAGGAAGAGGAAGACTCCACCATTTTCGAACCGTCTCTAAGAGCAATTGTGCAGCAACAGGGTCTGCGGAGTTACCAACAGTAGTTGCAATGGTACAAGAGGTCTTGACATTCCGGATTGGACCCATTGCAGTAATCAATGCAGCCATTCCGATTACACCGGCTTTTGGCTCATCCCTTCTGACATCTACTCCTTTAGATTCCAATTCAATTCTATAACTAGCCGAACTTGTTATCGAAAACACATCCTTTCTATCTGCTTGTGCAGACATTCCGGCTAGAACTAGAACTTCACCGCCTTCGAATAGATCTAGAATAGTAATCGCCATTTCATGTTGGCCTTCTGGAGTCATGGGTTGTGCATCTCCTGTCAAGGTGAATACTTCTTTACCATCAATTTCTACTCTAGAAAGTAGAACATGAGGAGGAACTAGCAAACCATCATCATTTAATTTTGCTAATGGTGGTAATGCAGGATGGATAATTCTTGCAACAGGTTCTGCATCAAGTTCTGAGTTGACAGCATCTATTGCCAATTTGCCGACATCGCCAACCCCCGGCATGGCAACCAATAGTAGGCCGCATGCTGTTGAGGGCTGCGAAATCCAGTCGACGAGCGCACCCATGAAAGTCACAGCGTTTTTTGACGCGGTATAATGATTCGCATCATTCTTCTTCGCCAGATGCCAATGTAGGGAGTGAATTTGCCCAACCGGATTCAGTAACTCCTTCTAATTGTCTACGCAAATGAGCTCTCTTATCTTCAGGAGACCACTTCATTGGAGCAGCGGCTTGAGAAACCCCTCCGCATTTAGGACAGGTAGTTGACAGGCTGTGTGCGCCACAATCATTGCACTTCTGCATTTGTTGGCGTGCCATTTCACTCCCTCTCTGCTTCGGCAGTGCCACCAGCAGTATGGATTATTTCCAGACATGCCTTTGTAGCATTAGTCCATCCATCTTCTGCGGTCTTGAAATCTGGTGCCTTGAGGTCAATCCTGTAGGAAGGTGCTCCATCATAATGGCATGTTACAATTAGTTCAGATTCTTCATCAGAAACATCTTCTGCAGCCAGTAAGGCACTTTTAATCACTTCAATGCCTTCTGCTTGTTCAACATTAAGAGTAAATTTACCACGAATCTCTACGGTGTCAGGAATGATATTCTTTACCGCCATCTCGATGAATGGGGCTACCCAATCTCCCTCGAAACCAATTTCTTTCAGTGATTCAGGGTTTTTGGCAGCTTCTTCGAAAGCACCGTATAGAGTAGCATAGGATTCAGTTAATTCCATTTGGTTCTCTGAATGTTCTTCTTCAGACCATCCTACTTGTTCTGATAGAACTTTGAGAAGTTGCTTTGCCCTCTCTTCATTCTTCCATTCAGCAAGACGGTCTCTTTTTCTTTCTTCACTGACTGACTTCAGCGACAACTCAAGCGACTTTTTGTCGTTACGAGTACGAAGGACTTTGCAAATTAATCTCTGACCAGGACGAACAAAAGCTCTGATGTTCTTTACCCACCCGCTAGCGATTTCACCGATGAAGATGAATCCCTCGATTTCGTCATACTCCTCAAGATCGACGTATGCGCCGTTCTGTTTTACCTCACGGACTACTGCTACGACTAATTCGCCTTCAGAAGGTCCGCCTTCTAGGAGATTTTTTGCCATGGAGGAAATTCCTCCATTCACTCAAGGGACTCTACGACATTGCAGCCGACCAACTGAGCCTTGCCCCCAGCAGGGTTTGTTAGAGTAGCACCACATACTGCACATGCTATTGCAGTGGTGGCACGAGAAAATATAATGCTCTCATTGGAGCAATCACGACATGAAACTTTTAGGAAATTAGCAGACATTGTATTCACCTCAGTTATCGACAAGTTCGAACTTCTTAGCACGCTGGCATGGAGCATAGTGTGCTTTTCCAGTTTCAGTACAGCGGAATAGAATGTTAACGCGCTTTGTTGGCTTTTCACGGCCATCTGGCTTAGGACGTGGGAAACCACGGTATCCAGCCATGACTCTACGGAAGCGTCTCTGACCCCACTTTAATTCGCTAGCGCGCTTCTTCTTAACGCGCTCTACAGTATGCATGGTGTGCTTACCAGCACTTGGGCTGTAACGCTTTACTTGACGTGGCATCTTTACCATAGTCTCACCTTGAGCATTCGGCCCACATGCGTCCTCTATTTAGTGGTGACGGATTAGGTAAAAACCCGAATCAGCCTACTGAGCCCAAGATTACAGGTGATGTTCATAAATCGTAGCGTCGCCGTCGATACTATGGATTCAATGCTAGAGGCGGCCATTTGGTTTTGGATTCCTCTAATTTTGGTACCGATTGGATTGTGGTTGACAATCAGTGGTAAAGCAAAATCATTCGGTAAAATTCTATCTTTATCTGGACTAATTTTGGTATTCATTTCTTCCTGGACAGTACCATCCTCGGATTCTACCGCTGCCGGCCATCTCCTTCTTTCGGTGCTTGCACCTTCACTACTCTTGGCATATGGGATTCATGGGATGATATTTGGAGGGAATGTTCCTGTTGGTAAATTAGATTCTACTGCACGATGGAGTGGTACATTTGCCGTATTCATCTCCTTGACAATACTATGTTTGATGCATTGGTATAATTTCACTCCGCTGTGGAGAGATGGAGAAATAAATCCTTACTGGATTGTATTTTGGCCAACATTCCTTCTATGTTCAACTTCACTTTGCTCGGCTTCTGCTTTAGCATTGGTTAGTTTTGGAGATAATAGATTGAGCGAATCAATGAAATTAGCCTCTCTTTCGGTTATGATGGCAGGAATTGCATTATCAGCAATGATTTTCGATGGGTATCTGACCACATCTGAAGAGTTCAGAGACTATCTTTGGTTGGCAGCAGCAGATATTTTGGGCACTGTTATTGGAGTTATGTTAGCAATTGGTGCCTTTGCTATTGTGATTTGGAGTTATGAGAAATCATTACCAATACCCAATAATTCACCACCTCCAAGCAAGGATGAAATCAAGCACGTTGTTTCGATAGCTGAATCTCATATCGGAGGCGAAGAGGAATGAAACAACCCTCAGCCTCTTGGAAGTTACTGGCTCTCGCCGCATTTTTGCCGATATTGGTCTTAGTCGCCATCGATGTATCTTTGGGCGACAAAATCCATCCAGAATCATTCAAGAGATTCGGTAATGCAATCCTTACCTCATATGTATTGATGGGAATTATTTTGATCGGTAATCTCTTCTTTTACGCAGACTCTAGGCATCGCCCATTCGCACCGTTTGTAGGAATGATGTTCGCTATCGCAATCGGTATACTAATCGCTTGGGCATTGATCTCGAATGACGACCTTCTTCTTGAAGCGAATAGTGGTTTGAGATCACAGATGCTATCAAATGTGGTTCACATGTTAGTGAGTGGAACCGCTATGTTATTGGCGGCAGTACTTGCTATTGGTGCCACATTTGCAATGATAACTGGACGTGAAAGAAGAGCCTTGTTCGAAGAAGAAGAGTAGTGTTGCTTTTCCGTCGGTTTGATAAAGGGAGGGCCGGTGGCCCAGCCGTTAGGTGATATCATGTCCAAGGGTACTCCATCAATGGGTAAGAGGCAGAAGACCTCCCATATTCGTTGCCGCAGGTGTGGCCGAAATGCATATCACAAGCAGAAAGGTAACTGTGCATCATGTGGATATGGTACCACATCTAGGATGCGTTCATACGGTTGGTCTAAGAAGACTCACCGCCCCTGAAATTAGTTTTCGTTTTAGAGAAAGGGCTGTAAAGCCCCTGCTACTCGATTAGATTAGGCGAGACAAAATGTGCGGCATTATTGGTCTCGTTGGTCGTCGTGGCTACCACATTAATCAATTACTGTACGATGGACTTACTGTATTACAACACAGGGGTCAAGATGCTGCAGGGATGATGACTGAATATGAAGGAAAATATCACCTGCGAAAGTCTAACGGCTTAGTCAAGGACGTATTCTTCAAACGACATATGCAGAATCTGCTCGGGTCAATTGGCATCGGGCATGTAAGATACCCAACTGCTGGTTCTTCATCTGCCGCAGAAGCTCAGCCGTTTTATGTGAACTATCCATTCGGTATTTCTTTAGCACACAATGGAAATTTGACAAACGCGGAAGAGGTTAAATCTCTACTTACCAGTGCACATCGCAGGCATGTAAACACGACATCAGATTCAGAATTACTTCTCAATCTCTTAGCAATGGAGTTACATTCACGCACTCATAATGTCGATATAGATGGCGAGTTACATGTCGATGTTAACACAATATTCTCTGCCGTCTCTGCTCTTCACAACCAAATAACCGGCGGTTATGCTTGTGTTTCTTTGATTTCAGGATATGGAATTCTTGCTTTTAGAGACCCTCATGGTATTCGCCCACTGATCTTTGGTAGCCGGGAAGTAGACGGAGAAACCGAGTGGGTTGTTGCAAGTGAATCGGTTGCGATTCATGCTCTTGGTTTTGATGTGGTTAGAGATGTAGAGCCAGGAGAGGCTGTATTCATTACTTCTACAGGTCAAATGTTTTCCAAGCAGTGTGCTGAAGAAACCCACCATTCACCATGTATTTTCGAACATGTATATTTCTCGAGGCCAGATTCGATAATCGACGGTATTTCTGTCTATCAAGCAAGATTGAATCAAGGACAAAGATTAGCTGAAAGAATTCTTGAACAATTCCCTGACCATGATATTGATGCAGTAATACCAGTGCCGGATTCAGGCCGATATGCGGCCCTACAGATGGCTGGGGCATTAGGTGTTGAATACCGAGAAGGTTTCGTCAAGAACCGATACATTGGTCGTACTTTCATTATGCCTGGTCAAGCGATGCGTAAAAAATCAGTAAGAAGAAAACTGAACGCTATTCCTCATGAATTTGCAGGAAAGAATGTGCTTCTAGTAGATGATTCAATCGTGAGGGGTACCACTTCAGCTCAAATCGTAGAAATGGCAAGAGAAGTAGGTGCTAACAAAGTGTATTTCGCTTCCGCAGCTCCGCCTGTAAGACATCCAAATGTGTATGGAATAGATATGCCAGCAGTAACTGAGTTTATCGCAAATGGTAAGACTATTGATGAGATTGGTGATGTGATTGGAGCGGACAAATTATTCTACCAATCACTGGAAGATTTGATTGAGGTTACCAGCATTAATGGAGAGCAATCATGGGATACAAGTTGTTTCAATGGTGAATATGTAACCGGTGATGTCACTCAGGAATATCTAGATAATCTGGAAGCTGCAAGAAATGATTCTGCAAAATCAGTCAGCACTGAATCTGATGGGAACATTGGAATTCATAATGATGAGTGAGATGATTTGATGCAATATGCTTGGATTCTTCGCTATGGCGAACTTGGTCTCAAAAGCCGAGTAGTACGCCGTCAATTTCAGAGAGCACTTTCTAACAATATGGAAAAATTAGCCATTAATTCGCAAATATCGCTATTCCAAGATCGGATAAAAAGTATGGAAGTAGTTACCAGTAACTCCAACAAAGAAGACATTGAGAATCTTTTGTGCCATGTTTTGGGAGTTGTAGCAATAGACCCTGCAAAAGTAATTGCAGACACTATTGAGCCGCAAATAGTTGCTAAAGCGATTCTAGAAAACGACCCATTAGTAGGTAAGCCTCGTACCTTTGGAGTCCGAACAAAAAGAGTTGGCCCTAAGGGCAAA
Source organism: Methanobacteriota archaeon (assembly GCA_002689345.1). Lineage (GTDB taxonomy): Archaea > Thermoplasmatota > Poseidoniia > Poseidoniales > Poseidoniaceae > MGIIa-K1. The sequence goes on from NZFU01000073.1 coordinate 6,195, forward strand.
TACCGTTCACAGGAATACAGTGGAGAAATAGGGCACGCAATGTGTCATTTAGATGAGTCATTATCTGTAGATTTAACAAATCCAGATATGTGGGTTAGATTAGTTCTAGAGCCGGAAAAAGTCTGGTTATTAGGAGAGAGGATAGTATCTGCAGGCGGATTGCCTCCTGGAGTACAAGGTGATGTTTTGTGCAAGGTTGTCGATGAAGAAACAATGCTTTCAGCATTTCTAATAATGCGCCGAGGCTCACGCTTAATCCCAATCGAAGGATGTGATGAAGAATTACTTGATATCTTGAGAAAATGGGATCCATATCTTGGAAGATATTCAATGGTGAAGAATCCTTCTGGACATAAAAGAAGACGCCATCCGTGGGGTGTTGTCGGCATCTCTGTCGAGGAAGGAGAGTCTTTAATCGAGAGAAATGAAAGCGATGTCAAGACGGTACCATTGTCGACTTTGGAGCCATTATGTGGTTGGACTGATGGTGAGATAGAAGCGCTTTCAAAACACATTAGAATGCCAAATGTGCATCTTTGCATGCCACACTTGGAAGCATGGGTATCATGAATGATGGCTTTGCTGACGGTTCATGGCGCTAACGGTACCGGTGGTCAGCAAGTTCGAAGCAACGGCTCGAGTCACTGCTGTTTCTAGTGGAATAAATCTTGCATATGGTCAACTAGATGGTCGTTTAGTAATTGGAGATAATGAATTCTCACTTTCTCAAATAACTGGTTTGTTTGAATTTCCTTACGGTGATGTCATTGTAGGGACAAATGAATCATTGCTAACATTTAGGGATGGAGAAGAAATAAATTCCCAAATTCATGAAACCGGCGTCGAATCGATTTCAGGCAATGGTAATTATGCCGTTGCAATAGATGGATTAGGTAGAGCATATGTCATAGATTCGAAAGGAAATAGTTCTCCATTAGATGCATCATCTGTACTATTTGCTAAAGCCGGTCCATTGGTAGCAATAGCTACCGAGGCCGGAACTGTAAGTACATACTCACATGATGGTGAAAAGTCATGGGAAAGGCCTATGCGAGGCGATGTAGGTGAAAGAATAACAGCGATTGGTTGGAATGATGAAACACTCATAGTTGCTAGAGAAGGCCATGGATTAGTACCTGGTGAAGAAGAAGCCCTAGAGATTGAGCATTGGGTATCTGGTGAATTGATAAAGAGATTCGATGTTAAGCGTAGAGTCGTTTCCATAGATGGTCCATGGATGGGGCTAGATATGGGTGGAGTCATGCATGGTGAGGATTTAATCACTGAATTACATCACCCCGCTCACATTTTAGTCAGCAGAGGAGAAAATGCCCTAGTTGGCTCATGGTTTCATCTTCATAATGTTACAAAGGATGGAATTCAATGGTCTGTTGAGACACAAGGTATGGTCGAGCATGTTTCAGTTAATTTAGATGGTACAGCGGTATTGATTGCAGGAAGTGATCAAAACGATTACACAGACCCAGAGCCAGTAATCCTAATCGATTCATTAGCAGAACCGGTTTCTCTAATCGAAGAGGATACAGCTATCGATGATTGGGGCGATGCTCCTGTCATCGAGGTAAGTGCAGAGGATATCTATGGTGATGATGTTTCAATCGAGGAATTAGCGGGTATCTCTCAAGCCACAACTGCTGATGAGTCTGGCCTTTTAGATGCTCTAAACGATGAGATAGTCCCTCAAGAAATGTCTGAGGATGAAGAGGATTTAATGTTAGCATTATCTTTGGATGCAGAGGAAATAATAGCTCCGACTCCCGATGCTGGGGGTGACCAATCACTTACAGCAGATGAAGATGGAACCGCTATAGTGACACTCGATGGCAGTTCTACAAAAGACCCACAAGAAAGGATTGTTTCTTGGTCTTGGGTAGATGGTAGTGGTAAAGAGATTGCAGAATCTAGTATGGTTAGAGTTAGATTAAATCAAGGCAATCATCGTTTGGAATTAAGAATAAAAGATCGAGATGGAAGATGGTCTTCTGATTCTATAGATGTAAGGATTGGTTGACATGGTAAGTGCTCCATCGATATGTCATTTCTTTGTGACATCATTACAACAGCGTTGTAGTATTGTCACTAATACCCAGAACGGAGAGACTGTAATTATTGATGGAGGAGGAGATTCAGAGAGAATCATTCAGTGGATTGATTCAGGTATTGGTTCCCCTGATTTTGAAATTGGTAGTTATGCTGGAGATAGAAAGGTAGTGGCATTGATCAATACCCATGCACATTTCGACCATAGTGGCCATATTCCATATCTAAAAGATCACTACGGGTTAGAATGGTGGCTTCATGAAGATGATTTCTTTTTGCAGAGTTTAGCACAACAATCTGGAAAGCGCTGGGGTTTCTCATTACCTGAGCCTGCTATCGCAGAGAATACATGGGTACATGGAGATCTGCATACCTTTGCCGGTATGGATTTTGAGATAATACATACTCCTGGTCACACATTAGGGGGATGCTGTTTGAGATTGATTGTAGATGATGGACCTGACCATCTATTTGCAGGAGATACTTTGTTCCAAGGCTCGATAGGAAGAACCGATTTGCCACATTCAGGAGGGAATCTGGATTTGTTACTCAAGATGATTAGAGAAAGGCTATGGCCATTGGATGAAGATACAATTGTTCATCCCGGGCACGGTCCTCTCACTACCATTGGTGAAGAAAAGACGACTAATCCTTTCCTAAACGATGGATACCGTGGCCGTGGAGCTTGGTTATAATCAAGACATCATCGATGAAAGTGCAGATTCTAGGACCGGAAGAGTTTCTTCCCAGGTCGCTACAATTCCATAATCAGCATGAGCGAAAATTGGTGCATCTGCATCTTTGTTTACAGCAACGATGTACTTTGAAGAACGCATTCCAGCAAGATGCTGGATAGCTCCTGAGATTCCCACTGCGATATACAGATTAGGATTTACAGTCTTACCAGTTTGTCCGACCTGCATAGAGTGAGGGATTTGCTCCCAAGTATCTACTGCAGCACGAGATGCACCTACTGCGGCACCTAAAACATCTGCAATCTTTTCAAGATGTGAGAAATTATCTGGACTTCCCATTCCTCTTCCTCCAGAAATGATGATGTTTGCTTCGGCTACATCCAAGCGTGTTGATGCTCTAGCAATAATCTCTTGAACAGCGGTTGCAACATCTCCAGATTGATCAACAACCGAGACATTTGCAGCACTTGATGCTGCAGCACCGAAGATATTTGCTCTAATAGAAACAGCAGCATCGCCAGATAGGGCAACGGTTTGCATTGCTTTACCAGAATAAATCGGACTTGTCAAATTCATTCCATCTATAGCAACTACATCTTGTACAATCGAAAGACCTCTCCTTGCAGCAATACGTGATGCGACATCTTTGGATTGAGGAGTTGCTGCTGCAATTATAATTCCTGATGGAGATGCGGAATCGATAGCAGCAGCCCACGATGCAGCATCGTAATTAGCAAAACAATCGCCCTTTACAGCAATTGTTCGACTAACTCCGTCATATCCTGCATTGTCTGCCATGGCTGCGTCAGTACAAGGCACGACCACAATAGGGGATGTGCCAAGTGCGATTGCTGCACTTACTAATTCGGCTGTGACTGGTGCTATGCTACCCTTGTTGGTTTCTGCAATAATTATACTTTCAGACATATTATTCACCTCAAATTACGTTTGCCTCATCTCTTAGTAGTCTGGCTACTTCTTCTGCTGAAGAGCCTCCTTCGTACTTCTTTCCTGCAGGTTTTGCAGGAGGTGGAGTTTGTGATACAATTGTGACACTGGATGCGGGTGCGTCAGCACCAACAACATTGACTTGCGCTCTTTTTGCCATCATGATACCTTTGACATTTGGCTTTCTAACCTTCAGATTACCTTTGTCACATGAGATGACAGCATTTCCAGAGACAGAGATTTTAGCAGATCCATTTTCAACTGGAGAAGTAACAGTTAGTCCACCACCAAATGATGCATCAGTGATATTGGAGACACTAGCCCATCCTAATCTCTCTGCAATACCAGGTCCGGTAGAACCTGCACCAGTATCGGCTGCTGTCTTTCCACAGTAGACCACTTCTGCACCAATGTTGGTTATGGCTTGTGCTAGAGCGGATTGAGTTGCATTTGAATCCATTTCAGACCAGGAGTCATCCCATAATCTAACGATTTCATCAACGCCAATAGCCTTAGCATCCTTCAGAATCTTGTCAGCACCAGCAGGGCCTAATGTGAGAGCAGTAACGCTTCCTCCATCTGCTTCTTTGTGCTGTAGAGCTGTTTCGATTGCAAATTCATCATATGGGCTAATTACCCACTTTACTGCAGATAAGTCCACACGGTCACCATTGACGACAATTCGTGCATTTGTATCTGGAACACGCTTTACTAGAACCACGATGTTTGGCATAAGATTCACCCAACCCCCTTGGGGGTTGGTTGTGCCACCAAAAACCCGTTGATGAACCTTGTCTAATCACTTTGTGAGTTGATTGACTCGTTCTAGGGTGTCAGGGTTTGCTTCAAAATGCTTGGAAACAGCGTCTAATCCACGAGAGACACCAGCCGCTACGCCCATTTTTGCATCGAATGGATGTAGTGTTCCATCCGCTACTGCAGCTTTGAATGATTCTAAATCCGTCCAAACACTAGGTTCACCAAATTCTGGCTTAGGAGTAACAATAACTTCACCAAATTCAGGCAGGATAATGTGTTCTATTAGTTCATAGACTGGAGAATCTGGTTGCTCAGGGTCAAGGAATGCCTTTCTCATCTTCTTTGCTAAGCGATTTTCATCATCGTGTAGAAGAATAGCACCATTAGGGTCGGACTTACTCATCTTGTGGTCAAATGATTCCATCCTAGCACCCGATGATTTCAGGCCAGAAATAATAGGGGTATGAAGACAAGTAGCCTTGTACCATCCCCATCTGTCAGCAACATCTCGCATGTACATGTGAGCCTTTCTTTGGTCCATTCCTCCCATGGCAACATCGATATTCATTTCAAAAATATCTGCGGCTTGAAGGGCTGGATAAAAGAATCTAGACAAATCTCCGTCAGATGAGTCTTCACTTCTTCCCATTATGGAAAAAGTTCTGCGAACTCTTGCTAAACTCATGTTCTTAGAGCATCTTAGAACTCGAGCCCAATAATCACCAGAATCCATGATACTTGAAGCCCATAAGAATCTCAACTGTCCCGCTCCATCTCCTTCAGGAGGGTTTCCTAGCATGACTCTGAATGTTTCTTCCATATATCTGGCAGTGGTTTGGATGTCTTCCATAACCCCGTTGAATTTGTCATTTACCCAAGCATGCCAATCTGCTAAGAAAATCAGCACATTTGCATCTGCATCTAACATTCTTCTAAGTTGTAAAGAGAGAACCTTCCATCCAATATGTGCTTTGCCAGATGGCTCAAAACCAACATAGCAACGAATGATTCCGTCGCCTCCAGCGGAAGTTCCATCGGCTAAACAATTGACTAGATGATCAATTCCAACCGATTCATCTACATCATCAATCATCAATTTCAGACGTGATAGTGAATTCTCATCGAGTTCAGCAACTCTTGGGCATCTTTCGATGAGTTCTTGCATTCATTACACCTCTTCAAAGTAGGTCATTGAGTTTCTTGACCTTTCCTTCTGAAGGAGCGGTTCCTGCCTCAATCATCTTTTCTAGTTCAGCGATCATAGCATGTGCTTGGTCGATGGTTTCCTGTGAAAACGAGGAACTCATCTCCATCGATTTGTGGGCCATCTTGATGGCAGAACGTGCCTTTGAGAATTTCTTTGCTTGCTCTTTGGCCTTGTCTCCACGTTGTTTAGCAGAATAACCTGTAGCCCCATCTAGGAAGTTCGACCATTTGGTACGTGAAGCCATTGCATCTTCTCTTCCACCATCTTGAGAAAGGAAACTGTTGAGATCATCACCTTTCATCTGTTCGACATCAACCTGTAATTTTCCATCTTCAGTGTACTCTCCAGTAACACTGGTTAGTATTCCAAAACTAGCAGAAAATACACCTTCTGCATTTACAACTACATCATTAAAATTCTCGGCTGCTAATTTTGCCAGACCGGCATTGCCACCAATTGATTTTACTAGACCACGCTTGACTTCGAATCGCTCCATATGTTTGCCACTCCAATAAGGGAGATAAGGACTACCTTCGAATGGTATGGCTAAAGCGGGGACTTTTTGGTAGATACTCGCTCGCCGTGGTATGCGCAGAGCAGCGATTTCACTATGTCTTCTGATGTTGTTGCCGCTGGTTAGCGCATCTCCAGATGCCACAGTCGATGTTACAGTTGAAAGAAGACTTTCAAATTTCGATTTGGGAATAAACGGTGGAGAAGTATCACCTAATGGCTCTTCGGTTCTAATTTTTGGACATGATGGCTATGCACATTTAATCTCTGCACAATCTGCTGATGATGAATCATTTGATGTGAGACTGGAAAACGAAACTACCAATCATCTCAATGCTGTTTCATGGCACCCAGGTGGTAAAAGTGCATTACTGGTTGGAGATAATGGAACTGTTCTAAGATTCAATTCAACAAATTTCGCATTAGGTGAAGCAGAAGGCTCCTCTGTGCTTGAAGGCCATGACATTAATGCAATTCATTTTACTGCAGGCTCTTCAGTAGCATATCTCGGAACTGATAATGGACAGATTTGGAAATATTATGCTGATAATTTCATAATGATTGATTCTCTTTCCTCCTCACGAATTACCGATATTGACTGTATGAAAAATGAAAACATATGTGTTGCAGTAACTTTGAATGATGGCATTGCAATCATAGATCAAGCCGATAAAGTGACATGGCTTGATAATTCAAGATATCATACTTGGATTGGAGTTGGATGTGAAGACCCTACCATGCAATCATGTACTGGATTTGCAAGTGGTAAGAAAACCGCACCTATTCTAATCGATGTACTAGATTCTTCCAAATCCGTTCTTGGAGACGTTATTGTATTGGGCCAATTAGATGGAGATATCGTCGCAGACAATTCCGCTACAGATTCTTCGACACTACTAGCTCTTGCTCCCCTTGGAATGGTTAGATGGAATCAATATACAGAAGAGGCATTTTTGATGTTTTCAAATGATAATGCTACTGACGAGGATGTCTTGTTTGGAGGGGACAGATTTGCGATGGCATGGGAGAATTCAGAGAATAGTGGATTCCTAGTTACGGGCCAAGGACGCATTATTTCCTTTGAACCAACCAGCGAAGATTTGGGCGGAGAATTTCCCGAATTCCTTGCATTTTTACTAGTTATTTGTGTGTTCGGTGTATTCTTTGGAATGATTTACTGGAATAGCCCTCCTCTGCAAAGAATGTATGCTAATTTGTTTAGCCGTAGTAAGAAAAGTTGAGCAATAAACCCCTAACCTTCATGAGGCTTATACTACCGCACAGCAAACATGGAGCCCTTTGAAGGCGTTGACTTCTACGACATCGAATCATTATTGACCGAAGAAGAGGTCATGATTCGAGATATGGTCCGAGAATGGGTAGACGAAGAAGTCCTACCAAAAATTGAGCATGCATGCGCAGAGGGAATCTTCCCTGACGAATGGAGAGTAGCATTGGGCGAGATGGGTGTTCTAGGTGCTCCACTGAAGGGATATGGATGTCCCGGTTTGTCATATGTGGCTTATGGATTAATTTGTCAAGAATTGGAGAGAGGAGACTCAGGTCTTCGCTCATTTGCAAGTGTTCAAGGCTCTCTTGCTATGTACCCAATTTGGGATTTTGGAAGTGAAGAACAGAAAGAGTACTATCTTCCTAGACTAGCTTCTGGTGAATGGATTGGCTGCTTTGGATTAACCGAACCAGATTATGGTTCCAATCCTGGTGATATGATAACAAAAGCCGAAGATATGGGTGACCACTATTTGCTCAATGGGGCAAAGATGTGGATCACAAATGGTACAATCGCTGATGTCGCAGTCGTTTGGGCAAAACTGGATGGCGTGATTCGTGGATTCATTGTTGAGAAAAGCGATGAAGGATTCACTGCTCCTGAAATGAAAGGCAAGCACTCGCTTAAAGCAAGTGTCACAAGTGAACTTGTATTCCAAGATTGTAAGATTCCAAAGAACAGAATGCTACCTGATGTGAAGGGGCTCCGCGGTCCATTCTCATGCTTAAACAATGCAAGATTTGGAATTTCTTGGGGAGCATTAGGTTCTGCAATGGCTTGTTTCCATTCAGCTAAGACATATGCATTATCTCGAATTCAATTCGGAGAGCCAATCGCTTCATATCAATTGGTTCAAAACAAATTGGCGTGGATGCTTCGTGAAATTACCAAGGGGCAACTCTTAGCATATCACCTGGGTAGAAAGAAAGACGATGGTTCATGGTTCAATGAACAGATAAGCCTTGCAAAGATGAACAATGTAGACATCGCATTGGAAATCGCTCGTGTCGCTAGAGACATACACGGTGCTAATGGTATTCTAGACGAATACCCGGTAATGAGACATATGGCAAACTTAGAGTCGGTGAAAACCTATGAGGGAACTCATGATATCCACAATTTGATTATTGGAAAATATATCACTGGTATTCAGGCATTTACACGAAATTCGTGATTAAGGTCCAGTCCAAGTTTTGCAGTGTTCAAATCGATCACTGTTTAGAGCGTTATCCCAGACTCTTAGTTTCTCAACATCTTCTCCATCAGACCATTGGCCCATGTTTCGAAGTTCCTGCGAATCTTTGAGTTCAACTAATGTTTCATTTTCTGTAATGATATCTCCATTTGTTCTTGCAACAAGCCAATCTGCCTGGGCTGCAACCCTGCGATAAAACGACCAATCCGCTAATGAATCATGGGTTTCACTAGCTTGTAAGTAGTGACTTGCAACCAACCGAGGGAATCCATGTCTGTCACTTGGAACTTCGATGAATAGTGCGTTTTCACCAAGAAGAGATTGATGATATACGCCAAAGCAATCATCTACGCTCATATCATCTTCGCTAATCACCACATGCGCCAAAAAGTCATCTGGTAGGCCAGTAGTATCGATTTGCAGATGGTCTTGTACAGGACGAGCATACGGTGCTTCTAGGTCAACAAATAATGATTCATTGCCCCATCCTCTATCAAGTGACCAATCCAAGGCCAGTAATGCATATCCCGCCCCTAAACTATGGCCTCCAATCAACAGATGGTCATGATTGACATTATCTGGTAGAATAGTAGTCATGAACTCTAATGCCGCATCGATTGCGATCGCACGAGGAATGTGGAATGGATGGTTTGACATCCCTTCTTCTTCATGTAACTCATAGGTGTCATATCCTGGCGGCATAACATCGGATGGATATTGGATGAAAGCTACAGCCATGCCTCTAGATGCCAATTCCTCGACCCAATCAGCATAAGTATCGAAGAATGGATTAGCAAAGCCATGTAAAATAATAGCCAAAGGGATTTCAGATTCATTTTCATTAGGAATAGTAAGGTAGACCGAGAAAGTAACATCCTCCTCATAATCTCCTTGAATACTAGATACTTCTACCGGCATTGGGTATTGGTGTATTGTAGTTTCAAATTCATACAGACCCTCTTCCATTTCTAATTCTGGAGGAGTTGGTAATAATCCGGCCATCGCAGTCAATCCTGGACTGATTAACCAGATTGCTGCAATTACTAGCAAAAGATGTACTCCTCGACTAAATCTTTCAGTTTCTTGCTTGAAAGGATTACTAACTGTACCTCCTGCAATAAAGGCCGCACACAGCATAATCATTCCGAATGTAGTTGGAAGAAGAATAAATGCATCTTTGAGATATGCCATGTTTAGTAGAGAAAAAATCAGAAACAATCCAAATATTACTCCGATGACTAGAGTTGCGATTACCTTTTCCCAATTACTCGATTTGTTAGACCTTACAAAACAGATTGGAACAGCGAAAAGGAAAAATGCGAATACTTCGACTCTCCATGCCCGAAGTGAAAATGTCCAATCTAGAGATCTATTGGCCATTGGCCATAGCGCACCACCAATGTCATCTCCCATAGCAAGAAGAATGAGGGGCTCAAGAAGCGCAAGAAAGAATCCAGCGCCAAAGATTAGTCCCAATTTACGATTGGATGGTACATCCATCCCTATCACTCCTTTCAAACATCAGGTAAAAGACCAACTTTCGATAAACCAGTCCAAACAGGATTCAGCCATCCTGGGATAAATCGATGACGCAAATATACTGCAGCGGCTAAAGTTAATTTTTGGAATTTGTTCAACTTTACTCTCTTGGTGAATACATCACCCTGTTGCCTTTCGATCTGCTTCAGTATCTTGTCATAGAATGCTATCATTGCAGCAGGTGAGTATCGAGTACGTCGAGGTAGGAGTGGAAGCAATTGTTTTGCTTCTTCCAAGTAAGTTCTTGCTCTCTTAGCATAGTGGTGCACATAAGGCTCCCATGTTGTGTTGAGGACTACATCTCCGTTTAGTTCAGACTCTGTGATACCATTTGCCTCAAGTTCGTTTAGTGGAAGATATACTCTGTTCCTTTGGATGTCTTCACCCACATCACGCAAAACATTTGTCAATTGCATGAAGATGCCCCATGATTCAGCGAATTTCTTTGCTCTTGGGTCATCGTATCCATAAATCTCAATGCACATCAATCCAACAACAGAAGCAACTCTGTAACAATAGATGTACAATTCATCAAATGTGCGATACCTGTTGTTATACAGGTCATCTTCCATTCCTGTGATCAAGTCATCGAAGACGCTTCTAGGAATATTGTATCGCTTTACAGTATCCTTCAGTGCAAGGAATACTGGGTCGGTACTACTGGATTTAGCATAGCAGGTTGACAACTTCTTTCTGAAGAAGAATAGTTGTGTTATCTTTTCAAGATACAAATCCTCTTGCAGAATGGTATCCTTGTTTTGTAAACTTTCTAATTCAACCCTGTAAGCAACAGCCTCAGGGTCCATCTCTCCTTGAGAGCCAGGGAATCTGTCTTGCCAATCGCCATCGGCAATATCGTCAGCTCTACGGCAGAATGCGTAAACAGCGCACATTGCAAGACGTTGTTCATCTGGAAGATATTTGAATGAATGATAGAAGTTACCTGCCTCCCTCATCGTCAACTCTTCACAGTATGAATATGCTAATTTTAGTAATTCAGCAGGAGGGTCTCTTGCCCATATTGGGGCATCGAGGTGATTGAATGGATCGATTAATTCATCTTGCTCTCCAACGATTCCGATGAATGCTGCACCTTCACGTAGTGCCTCCATTGCAGTAAGGCTAACCGCCTTTACAGCGTCTGCTGTAAGGTTGACTGCAGCACGAAGTCTTTGAGCGGCTGACATGCCTTCTTTTTTGACACCAACTTCCTTTGAAGCGCCTCCCTTAAGCGGGAATAGCAAATCAAGTGGTTTGCGTCGCTCTAGCATGTCGCTCAAACAACCTGTTTTCATTCTCATTTATGAGTGTGAGGGTATTTTGCACCTTACGCCCTACGGGCGATATTAATTGAAATCTCTAGGAGATTCTTTGAATAAATTTCTCAAGCATCCTTGTTCTTCTCGAGTAAACGACGAACTCCACCAGGAATAATCAGTGCCCTCAACAATTTTCGAGCATAGGATTTTATTTCAGTTCTTGCAACTTTAATTCTCTCTTCCGAATTCAAAATATTTCCAGTTCTTAACAGCGTCACAGTGCGCTGTCCAATCAATACAGGAAGCATACTTGATGCCTTGAGTCTGAACTGTTTTTCAGGCAGCATACGGATATATTCTACAGCAGCATCAAGATGTTCGTTGGTTAGGTCTAGATATGAGTCATATAACGGCCTAAAAGAATCGATGTTTTTCTCATCCAACAGGTCCTCAGGCTTCAGATTATGCTCCGAGAGAGATTTCTGAGGAATGTAGCATCGACCAAATCTTAGGTCTTCGGGAATGTCTCGTAGAATATTGATCATCTGAAGCGCCTTTCCAAATCGGATTCCTTTCGCTAAAAATTCCTTTTCTTTTTCAGGAGATAATGTGATTAGATGAGATAGTGACATCTTACTCCAAAATACCCCTACGCATCCAGCAACTCTGAACGCATAATCATCGAGTTCTTCTTCAGAAGATAATGCCGAAATATTTCCTCCATCTTTGGCTGTTCCAAACCGTTCAAGGTCGAGAATTTGACCGCCAACAATAATTTCTAAACATTCTAAGATAAGAACTCTGTCTTCTTCTCTATAGACCTCTAAACCCTCTACGACATCACTTACATTACGAAGGAGTTCCGCTTCATTTTCATTGGTTTGAATTAGGGCTATTTCTGTGAAGTCAGGCAATGTAGATGATCTACCCTGAGCAACATCATTGTAATCTCTGAGTAGCTTAAGTAAAACCTCGCTTTCTCCATGTTTAGAATCAGCAATTGTATCTGCAACTCGTGCGAGTAGGTACAATAATCCAATCTGTCCTCTAATCTTCTTTGGAAGATATTTGAGAGTAGGATAAAATGAACGCGATGTTGCTTCAAGCAAAGCATCGATTTTCGGGTTTATCAACACCGCCATAATTTCCCCTCAAATCACCGGAATAGTTCTCTGTTCTTGACCCTGTGGGGTGGAACCTGAAAACAATGCTTAATCTGGCAATAATTTAGCGCCGCAAACCGGTGACATAGAATATGATTTTGGAGATGACTAACTACATCCAAACCAGCCACATTTATGGTGGAATTGATGGCAAGGGTTTATTTTGAATCAACCCAGCCCCTCTACGAGGGGATGGGTATGCAGTGCGGCTCTTGTGTTGAAGAGATACCTGATGACAGCATATTCTGTCCCGAATGTGGCGCACGTCAAGAAATGAGCCGTGCCGGGGGACTGCCCGGTGTTGGAGCGGTCGGTTTGGGCGGCCAAGATGTTACTGGAGGTCGCAATTTCGGAGTAGTTTCTGGAGAAGCGGTCATGAATCAAAACATGGGTCAAGGTATGCCTGGACAGGGAATGCCACCCGGTATGATGCCAGACATGATGAGTCAAATCGCACAAAATATTCCTGGGATGCCTATGCAAGGTATGCCTCCGGGGGGAATTCCTCCTGGTAATGTCACGCCATTGACTGGCCAAAACCCTCCACCAAATATCGGTGGGGCTAGAGGAGATATGCCACCTGCTTCCAAAGGACCTTCATTGGCTAGTGGAGCTGGCCCAAATCAACAATTAGGAGGTCAAAACCATCAACCAGGTGGTCTAGCAATCTCCAATAATCCATCACTTTCACCTACCGATGCAATGGTAAATCGCATTGCAGAAGCAGAAAGAGCCGTCAAGAACGAACGTAGAAGCCAGTGGCTTCAGATGAACCAAGAATCTGCTGCAAATGTCTTGTCCTCAATCGGAGGAGAGTTACCTTCTCATCTCAAAGGCTCGAATGATGAGGCTAGTGCTGCACAATTTTTGGCTGATGCTATTGGTACTGGCAAAGATGAATCTGGAAACGAAGCACTATTCAGGCGTATGTCCGAAGTGGCGGTGCGCAGAGTTGCTCGCAAGCGCGGTGTCGCGGTAGAAACTCCGCAAATCAAATCCGAAAATGGAGTATTGACTGTTAATGTAACTTACATCGATGATGGCAGGGTATTGGATACTCCAGAAGATCTATCATCAGCTTTCGAACATGCAATTTCTACCGAGGTTGCATTGAAGGGATTAGACACAATTGTCGAGATTGCATTATTCCGTTCTAAGGATGGTGCGGTTGCTAAGATCGGTGCAGATTCTGTTGAGTCTGTCTCAACCGATAGCGATGAAGAAATGTTCGCATGTGAAGTGTGTGATGGCTTAGTCAAGGAATCTGATAACGAATGTCCTCACTGTGGTGCAATGTTCGAAGAAGATGAAGATGATGCTCCAAGTGGAGGTCCTCCTAGTAGAGGCGGTCCTCCAAAGCGTGGTGGCCCACCAGGCCCATCTCGTGGTGGCCCACCTGGTCCATCTCGTGGACCTTCAGGTCCATCTCGCGGTGGCCCTCCAAAGCGAAGTGGTCCTCCTGGTGGCGGTGGCCCTCCAAAGCGAAGTGGCCCTCCTGGCGGCGGTGGCCCTCCAAAGCGAAGTGGTCCTCCTGGCGGTGGTGGTCCTCCAAAGAGCGGTGGTCCTCCAAAGCGTGGCCCTCCTAGTGGCGGCCCCGGTGGCGGTCCTCCAAAGCGTGGTGGCCCTCCTGGTGGACCAAAACGTGGTCCTCCTCGATGAAGAAAAACTTCGCTTTCAGCGTAGTCCCGCTTCTTTCAGACTTGCTAGCAAGACTTGTCCTAGTTCACTTGGGTCTCTAGCACAAGCGATTCCTGCGGCTTCAAAAGCCTCGAACTTCTCTTCTGCAGTTCCTTTTCCACCAGAAATAATTGCACCAGCATGACCCATTCTCTTACCAGGTGGCGCTGTTGCTCCTGCAACGAAACCAACGATTGGTTTAGTACAATTTTCTTTGGCCCATGCAGCAGCTTCTTGCTCTGCATTACCCCCGATTTCTCCAATCATGACAATCGCTTCGGTTTGCGGGTCGGCCTCAAATGCTGATAGACACTCAATGAATCCGGTACCATTGACTGGATCTCCTCCGATTCCAATGCATGTAGATTGGCCTTCGTTAATGCTCATTGTCTGAGCCACTGCTTCGTAAGTTAGAGTTCCAGATTTAGATACAATCCCGATTCTACCCTTTGCATGTATGTGGCCTGGCATGATTCCTAATTTCGATCCTCCAGTTTCTCCGGGAGTAATAATTCCTGGACAATTTGGTCCAATCAACCTGACATTCTCTCGATTTGCAACATATGCAGCAGCATTTACCATATCCAGTGTTGGAATACCTTCAGTAATACAAACAATAACACCTGAACCCTTTACAGTTTCAAATGCATTTGCAGCCTCAATAATTGCTTCTCCAGCAAAAGGAGGAGGTACGTAGATTACAGTAGCATCAGCATCGGTTTGCTTTATCGCTTCAATCATACTATTGAATACAGGTACACCAAGAACCTCTTGACCTCCTTTTCCAGGAGTTACACCACCAACCAAGTTAGTGCCATATTCAACCATTTTTCCAGCATGGAACATCCCTTGCTTTCCAGTTATGCCTTGAACAAGGACCTTAGCATCTTCTTCTATCCAAATCGCCATTTCACTCACCGCCTCCAATAAGGGATACAATTTTTTGTGCTCCCTCTGCTAAATCATCAGCAGGATGAATATTCAGATCTGAAGCAGCTAGAATCGCTTTTCCTTCATCGACATTTGTCCCGGCTAATCTGACGACCAGTGGCACATCTAATCCTAATGATTGGGTTGCTCCAATTACTCCTCTAGCAATAATATCACAACGCATAATTCCTCCAAAGATATTGACCAAGATACCCTTGACATTAGGGTCCTCTAAGATAATTGAGAATGCTGTCTTAACCTGTTCTTCATCAGCACCGCCTCCTACATCGAGGAAGTTAGCAGGCTCACCTCCGTACAACTTGATTACATCCATTGTAGCCATTGCAAGTCCAGCACCATTTACCAAACATCCAATGTTACCATCTAGTTTGACATACGAAAGACCGGTTTCTTTGGCTCGAATCTCTACATCTTCTTCCTCGGACAAATCTCGAAGGTCATTCCAATCCTTGTGGCGGAATTCAGCATTTTCATCGAAACTAATCTTGGAGTCTAAAGCGACGATTTCATCATCTTCAGTCTTGACTAGAGGATTTATCTCAACCATAGCACAATCTTGGGAGATGAACATGTCATACATCTTTCCTAGCATTTTGAAAAATGATTTTAGTGCATTACCTGAGAGTCCTAGTGCCATTCCTAAGTCTCTTTTCTGGAATCCCAAAAGTCCAGCGTTTGGGTCCACGTTAATCTTGTGGATTTTTTCTGGAGTGTTATGTGCAACATCCTCAATATCCATTCCACCTTCAGTTGAAGCCATAATTAGAACGGTCTTTTCTTCTCTATCAACTAATAGAGCCAAGTAATATTCGTGTGCGATTGCACAGCCGGATTCAACGTATAGATTGTTGACAATCTTACCTTCATCTCCAGTTTGAATTGTAACCAAAATGTTTCCTAAGATGTTAGATGCATAGGTTTCAACTTCTTCTCTAGAGAATGCAATTTTGACTCCACCTTGCATTACTTCTTCGCGAGTCTCAGGATTGTACATTGTACCCTTGCCGCGCCCTCCGGCGTGAATCTGACTTTTTACTGCAACAATCTTTGAACCTAAGGCGTCATATGCTTCCAGTGCATCGTTTACACTGGTGCAATGTACTCCTTCAAGAACAGGTACTCCTGCCGCCTTCAACAAGGCTTTTCCTTGGTACTCGTGAATATTCATGTTGCTTCCCAACCCCCCCGACCAAAAGACGCCCTTTCAATGATGCGATAATTCGTTGTCTAGTTCACGATGTGTTCAATAGCCAAGTTGTAGTCGCACAATACATGCAGGTAGTCGTTCTTGCTGGAGGAATCGGTTCACGCCTTCGTCCATGGACAAATGATGTCCCAAAACCACTTCTGCCCATGCTGGATGCTACTCTATTGGAGAGAGTTGTCGAAGGCGTTCCTTCCGATTTAGTCGATGAAGTGATTGTAGCAGGTGGTTACAAAGTTGATATGATCAAAGATTACTTCAAAACAGCCAATGTTGATTTTGATGTACGAATCGTTCCAGAAGATGAACCGCTTGGTACCGGTGGAGCATTAGGTAATTGTAGAGATATAGTCTCAGGTAGATTTGCTTGTTTTAATGGCGACATTGTATCGTCTCTGGATGTTGCTCCAATGCTTGAACAGCATTCAAAAATGAATGTGAAAGGCACTCTTGCTTTATGGGAAGTTGAAGATCCAACTAGATTTGGAATAGTTGGACTTGATGAAGGTAACAAGGTCACTCAATTCAAAGAAAAGCCAAAGCCAGAAGAAGTATTTTCTAATTTGATAAATGCAGGCTCTTACTTACTTGAAGACGAAGTATTCGACATCATGCCTAAGACAAAACATAGTCTAGAGAGAGATGTATTTCCTAAGTTAGCTGAAGAAGGAAGTCTAGCGGGTTTCCCATTCGAGGGTTACTTCATCGATGCGGGTACTCCAAGCAGTTGGCATGACGGAGTGCTTCGATGTATAGAAGAAAAGCGTTTCAAAACAGGCTTGGTTTCTCAAGGCTCTTGGCATCAAGGAAGGAGAACAATCGCCCGTAATTCTATGGTTCAAGGCGGTTGTATTGTTGCAGGAGAAGTTAATGATTCCACTTTGCTTAAAGGAGCAAGAGTTGAATCGGGCGCAGTTGTTTCAAATTGTTTAATCGGTGAAGATGCAGTTATTGGTCGGGATGCTCAATTATCAGGAGTAGTAGTTGGCCATCGAAGTATTGTTCCACCCGGTCATATCCAAAGCGAAGGCACGTTTTGAATCGCAGTCTCCAAAAGGGAAGCGCATTGTCGCTATTGTATGGATGCCCCACTTGTAGTAGTGAATTTCAAGACTTATTCAACAGCAATGGCCGATGCTGCAGAAGCATTAGGCCGTCAAATGGCTAGTGTTCAAACCAATGCTAGGATGGTTGCAGTAACCAGTGCATTCGACCTTTCAACTGTAAGTGCAATCAGTGGATTGGAAGTTTGGTCACAGCATTTAGACCCGGTAGGACAAGGCTCTCACACCGGATGGCTAGAGCCAGAAACAGCCATTGCAAGAGGAGCTAGTGGGACTATTATCAATCATGCAGAGCACAAGGTCTCTATTGAGCATGTAAAACAACTCATGGCCATGCTGCCCGATGGTTTCCCAATCTGTGCTTGCGCAGCAGATGTTGCTGAAGCAAGAGCATTAGCTGAACTGGGCCCTACCTTCATTGCAGTAGAGCCACCTGAATTAATCGGTGGAGATATTTCAGTAACCACAGCAGACCCATCAATCGTAAGTGATACTGTGGCAGCGGTTAAGGAAGTAAATCCGAATGTTCGTATTTTGTGTGGAGCAGGTGTGAAGAATGGCCAAGATGTTGCTACAGCGATTTCATTGGGTGCAGAAGGTGTTCTTTTGGCAAGTGGTGTAACCAAGGCCAATGACCCTGAGTCTGTTCTTTCAGACCTAGTTTCTAAGATTTGAAGCCTTGGCCATCTCAAGTGCTGATTGTTCTAATCTTGCCCGAACTAAATCTTCTCCTCCAGGACATGTGTCACGATGACCACATGTTCTGCAAGTTCTCTTATTATTGGCGAGAGGGATTTGAGATAGATCACAACTCGGACCAAGCCTATTATGCAAATCAATCATTGCGTCCATATCCTTTCTAATCATCTGAATTGCATCGCTTAGATTTCTTTGACTACAACGTTCACTCCATCTATTCCATCTACCACGATTCCAAAATAAATTTTCTACAATGTATCTTTCAGCATATTCTGGCAATCCCTTCTGAACAGTTGCCCACATTACCATGGCCATATTCTCTAGGCGTTTATCATCACCAGGGTTCGATACACCCTGTACTGTAAATCTAAGAAGATGACATGTAGATCCACTAATCCATACCAAGTCCGGTGAAATATGTAGATTGAACTTGTCTAAACCTGTAACCTCTAATCTCGAAAAGGTATACCATTCAGTAATTCGACCTTGTAAAATATCTACGATTGGTTTTGATTTCATAACAGCATGAAATCTATAACACGCAATCTCTACCAATCGGTCGATTTCTTTTCTTTTTATTTTGTTACGTAGAGTACTAGTTCCACCGATTCTAGTTTCGATTACATCGATTACTGACTTTTGTCTTTCAATAGCTCCAATTATTCGATGCCTAATCTTTGCCGCCAAGTCCCTTTCAATCCAAACTTTGTCATTAGAGAATGCAGTTAATCTCTCAATTATGACTCCACGAAGAGATCTTTGCATTAATCTCCAAGTAGATGACCAATCTGATATATTCCTAAGATGTTGATTAAATCCACCTTGTCTTCTACCAAATCCATATTTTAAAATCCATGCCCTTGGACATTTATTCATTAGATTTCTACGACTGATTGACCATCTTTTTGGACGGTTAGCCCACTTATTGATTGTGCTCATTAATTACTTGGAATCTACTCTAGTATTGTCAAACCTTCGTATAGTGTCAAATAATTTATACCGTCAATTATTACAATAGTTCATGTCATTTCGCGAGAAGTGCTACAACCTCGCAGAAAGCAATAGATTTCAATATGCAATTTTAGTATTGATTGTCATCAATGCAGTCACAATCGGGTTGGAAACTTTTGATTGGCCAGATCCAATAACCAGTGCACTATTCACTCTCGATTCAATAATAATGTGGGTTTTCGTTGTCGAGTTGATAATCAGATTGACAGGACATGGGTTCAAATTTTTCCGGGACCCATGGAACAATTTCGATTTTGCAATAATTTTAGTTTCCATCGCACCTTCAACCGGTCCATTCAGTGTTCTGCGTGTCTTCAGAGTATTCCGGGCCTTAAGATTGGTATCAACTATGCCTGAGATGCAAAAAATGGTTGAAGCAATGTTGCGTTCATTGCGAGGTATTGCAGCGATAAGTTGGCTGCTTTGTATTGTGTTATACGTATTTTCAGTTATGGCTACAATGCTATTTGGAAGCGGAGGTGATTATGGAGAGGAATATTTCGGTAGCCTAGGAAAATCACTCTATTCATTATTCCAAATAATGACATTGGAATCATGGTCAAATGGAATCGCTCGAAATATTATCGCTGAGCAAGGATGGTGGGCTGCAATTTTCTTTGTTTCATTCATCATCAGTACCTCATTCACTTTCCTAAATATGTTCATTGCAGTGTTTACCAATACAATGGCTGCAATCGATATTGAAGGCGGCGATGATGAAGGATTTTCTGGAATGTTAAATGAAATCAAGTCAGACATTGATGAACTAAAAGAAATGATTCAATCTTCGATTCAAAATAAAGATTCAGACCCTTAATCGTCTATTGAATTACGTTTTACAAAGGCTGCCAGCATTATTGCTACTGATATTGCGTGAATCGAGACAAAGGGCATGAAAGAATCCTCTTCTTCATCTTCCATTATCGGGGGATTCTCTTCTGTGGTATTATTTTCCTCTACTACTGTGGCAGGGTTAACTATGATTTGTCCAACCATTCCTAAACTTCTGTGCGGCTCACAATAATACTCAAATGTACCATTCAATCCTTGAATGAATACAAATCTGTAATCTTCATCACTTTTGGTATCACCTGAATCGAATGTTTCGTTTTCTTCTACAGCATTGTGTGGTAGTAATTGGCCATCCCAAAAGAATCGAACAGCATCGCCTTCTTCAATAGTTACAGTCGATGGACTGAAGCGTAGGTTTGTACTATCTACTGTTATGATTGTGTCCGGGGTTTGTGCATGAGCAGAAACCATTGGACTTGCATATACGACGAGTAAAATTGTAGCTAATAGTAATCCTCGCATGGGCCTGAATGAATAAGCATCATACTTATGCTATTGTTTTTTTAATTCAACCCAAACTAATCTATTCGGAATAGACAAGTTGCTGGTTTTTTGAAGAATTTATGTCGATATTTTGCAATAATTCGATACCCTATGTCACGAATTGGTAATGGAATTAGCCACAATAAAGGAAACCACATTGAGTAATACCATCTCATGTAAAGCAAGCTTCTAATTCCTGCCGCCGAACGAATGTAGGATTTTCCATTTCGAATAAGATAAACCGAATCTGCATCCTGATGTTTTTTGGGGAATGTAGCAATCATCTTCTGAGCATCTTCTGAAAGGATCGGCCTGTATCCTAAATCCTGACCCTTAGCCATTCGTTTATCGACAAATGTGGCTAGTCGGTGACAAAGTCCACAATCTCCATCGAGGAGTAAGAAGTCACGTTCAATCATTGATTAACCTCCTCAATCGACCAAGTGTGGACATAGACTCCTTTAGAAGCATGAATATATTGAGGTTTCATCACATCTATATTTAGATTAAAGGACTCAGTAAGCGTATTTTCAACAATTTCAACCTCGCCATCTTGGAATGTCCATGGCTTATGTAAGGTATATGCCATATGCAACTTCTTCTTGTGCTCAGTGTATAGTGAATATCTCTCAAATAAGAAATATTCAAGAGAATCTTTCTCTGCTTGTCTTTGTTCTCCTTTAAGTTTGCATTTACCTTCAAGAATAACGCCATCACTAGACCTTCTTGACTTCCATGCATATTCTTTATCAGTTATTTTGAGACTACATTTTGCATATCTGTATGGTAGGCCGTAAGACCTTGGTGCATGCCAACAGGTAACTCTACTCTGAGCATCAAGTGTCAAAAACAGAACACCTGGGATTCCATTTTTCTTAACATAAGTTCGAATGTTGAATTCAGGAAATGTCGATACTCCAGGTAGAGATGGTAGGAGTCTTGGTCGAACATTTCTCATTTCAAAGGGAATGGCTCCAACATATGCCTTACCTTCAAACAAATCGATTTCAAGGCCCTTTGGAATATGAGGGGCTAAGTTTTGTGGCTCGACTTCCCAATGCATGAATGTCAGATTACGCCATTCCTGTACCAATGAATGTGCCTTTTCAGGCATAGCGAATGGAACATGCTCATGGTCTATTTTAC
The DNA here is from genome assembly GCA_002689345.1 of Methanobacteriota archaeon. Taxonomy (GTDB): domain Archaea; phylum Thermoplasmatota; class Poseidoniia; order Poseidoniales; family Poseidoniaceae; genus MGIIa-K1. Next base: position 27,912 of record NZFU01000073.1, read on the forward strand.
GGGCCATAAAAAACACTCAGAATAATCCGATATTAGAAGCATGAATGATTGCATTAGCCAATGCCCATAGGGAGATTGGTATCAATGCCCAACCCAATGCTTGTGAGAACGGACCTGAGCCGAATGAACCGAATGCCTGAGATACTGAGCCACCCCAAGATGCTACGAATCTAATTACTAGTGTGAGAATTCCAGCGGTTAAAACATGAATCAGTAGCATGAATGGGCCAAATACATAATTCATACCTCCAGTCATAGTTAGTGCGGCTACTCCTTGTGGCAATAAGGCAGGATAAGCTAGCCAGATGAACCATCCCATCCAGAAACCAATTAGAAGATCTCTTTCGACATCTTCGACATCTCTCCATTCTCTAAATCCTTTAGAAAACCTGCTGTGTAGTTTCTTTGAAATGAATCTCACTTCTCTTGGCGTGCCTATAATCGCAGCCCTAATCGCTGCTGATAAGAACCAAACTACGAGTGCTAAATCGACCCATGTTCTCAAGTCATTATCACCAGGGGCAAATGCCATGATTAGAGATGCGATGTTAACCATCAGGAAACCTACTCCTCCAGCAACTGCTACACTTCCCCAAAGAGAACCAGGGACGAGTGGCTCCTCGGGAGCGTCGTACTTTTTACGAGGTAATGCAACCAATAGCATCGCTAATCCAGGGCCCCAAAACAGACCTAGAGTTGAAAGAATGGATTGCTGGCCTCCTATTCCAATCTCATCTACAGCATCTATGATGTCTTCTGAACTTGCAGTTCCACTGGCTGAATATGTTACGTGACCTGAGGAATCGATTACTACAATCGAATCTGAAACACCGTTTGGCATTCTGTTTGCGAATCTACTTTCTCCATCATCGATTAGAATTGGCCATGTGGCATTTGTAATCTCTGCAATCGTTTGAAGGTCGTCCATACGGACATTTTCCCCAGTAACGATTTGAACGGCACTAACTCTATCTCCTAGCCTATCTGCAGCATTTTCTATCTGTCTAGTCTGGTCAACAGCATTACTTGATGCAGGTAGAGTAATTCCAATAATTACCGCCTCCTTTCCATCTAGTAATTCCTCAAGTGAAACCGAGCCATTTCCATTTTGGTGAAGGATAAATGATGGGGCTCGGGCATCATCAGCAACAATAGCCTCACCTCCTAAGTCCGGGATATCACTCGCTAAGGGGATCATAAGAATCGCCATGACAACAAGTGCTGCCATCAGAGGGAGCGGCAATAGAATCCCTTGTCGGATTTGGACGATTAGGTATGCTATGATCGATACAAATCCTGAAATTGAAAGCCACAAGAATGCACTGGCCAATGGGTCCTCATCTTCTTCTACATTAAATCGAATTATTCCCTCATGGTCACAATTTTTGCCCGCAATACCGTTTATCCCGGTATCTACAGTCTTCAAGCAGACGATTAGAACATTGTCTCCTGCTGGCAGTTTGTTCATCCCAGTGAATACTTTCGAAGGACGGCCCATCTCGTCGGTTCTCTCGACATAAGGACTAGTTGCTGTAAATCCTTCAGGACGCATATCTTCATCGTAGATTCTTTTCTCATCTGGCTCAACAGGTCCAAAGATATTCATCGAAGTGAAATCTTGGTCAAGGTCATCAAATCCCCAAGGTAATGTTGCAATCAGTTGAATATGTGCTAATTTAGAATCATCAACAGTTACCTCAACTTCGGGAGCAAACAAGTCACCCTGAATTACGATACCACCTGCAAATTCTTTATCGCCACCCCATTCAATATTGATATTCCAAGGACAGTTCGTGGATGCAGTCATCGAGTATGTGATTATGTCTCCGGGTCTAGCAGTGACATTTCCCATCTCAATCTGAGTGGTCATATTGTGAGCATCAGCTGATGGTTCGTAGACGAAATCTGTAACCGAGCCAAAGTATGAGAAATCTCCAATTTGTACTTGAGTCTCAATGGTTACTGGATTTTGAGTTCTGCATTGAGTAAGAGGGTTTCCAGAACCACCTTGGACATATGCAGCAACATATGTTGAAATGTTGAATGTGCCATTGAATCCCATTTCGAGAGGTGGCATTGACAGGGGTCCAATAGAAGCGGTTTGGCCCGCTCGAATCAGAACATTACCCATTGCAGCACCTTGATAATCACGGGTTAAGTTAACATCATTTTCAGGCCCACTGATGTAAATTCTGTGAAGGTCATTGACATTCCATTCAACGAATCCAGCCTCATAGGTAGCATCTTCACCAGATGCGTTTGAAATCAATGGACTGACGGATGGAATCACTATGCACAATAGTGCTACTAATGCAATCCACCTCCTCTGCATGAACAACCCCATGCACTGGGGGTTGAAGAACCCACATCATAGATGTGGGAAACCTAGGTGCCACCACATTACGATTATTCCGAATGTAATTGCGGCAGCATTTACCGTACCTTTTGTCATCAAACCACGGTTTTCAAGCAGTGCCCCTAGAAGACTATCCACTTGACAGCCAAGCCATCCAATTAGAGCAACCAATAATGCTAATTCGATGTTTTGTTCTGAAACAAAAGCAAGTGTTGCTATTATGATTGAGCCTACAGCTGCAGCCAGTTGTCCATTCGGGGAAAATCCACCATTGAGTCCGGCTTCACATTTCTTCATCGTAGTTATCATTCGGACACGGTCATCAAGACATCCGATCTCAGAAGCAAAAGTGTCAGCGGCAGCAACAGCTACTGCGGCTGAGAATACCCATAGGCCATCATCGTGAGAATTAAGATACCATGCAGCAATCGCAATTAGACCAGGAAGGCCACCGTTTGCAACTACATTGCCCCAACTTCGATGTCCATCACTAGATTCACAAAGACCCTTTTCCGCCTTTTCATCAAATCTCCATTTGGTCGCCTTGTGTGAAGTTCCTAAGAATCCGAGCAGAATTACTAGCCAAGTCCAATGGCCAAGACCACCAACTATGAGGCCCAATGCTGCGGCGGCATAAACGCCTAACCTGTCAAGAACACGGTACTTTTCTGAAATTAGGACAAGTGCCCCTACTATCCCGAAAGTAACCCAGAGGTTGCCCTCTGTTAACCCAGGTTCCATGATGTCAATCATCACTCTTCCCTTTTACCCCGAGGGGAGTCACCGTCTATACCTTGCCCCTATTTTTGAGCCAAAATATTCGTTTGGGATGAATCTTAATTATGACGGAAGATGCATCACTGCGGCGAGAATCTCTCTGGCGATGAACCATAGAGTGACAATCATGATGCCCGTCCAAGCCAAACTTGCGATGACTTGTACCAAAATGTCGGTTTCAATGAACATCCAAGATACTAGCCAACTACTTCCATTCCACAATGAGTGGCCTAAAATTGCAAGAGAAATACCAATCATCGGATTCCTAGGCAAATTCCATGATCTATCATACGGCTTGTAAAGCCAGCCACGGACAGTCTTTCCAATCTTGGACAACTCTCTTTGTGAGTTAATTACTTGGCCTGATTCACTATCGAAAACCACCCATTTTGTTGAATCTTCTTGGAAGTTATTGCTCGATATACCTCGCTTTGTACAAAGAAACCAACCGATTGAAACACCTGACAAACCTGTCCAGAATGCATGGCCGGGAATCGAGCCAATTCCGCGTATAATAGTAGTCATCGAATAAGATATTGCGGAGTATTCCCCTCCTCCTAATGAGAGCATGATGTACTGTAGATTCTCAAGTAATGCAAAACCTAGGCCTACAGAAAATCCAATTTGGAAACCCCTTTTCGGAGAATCTATCATTTTGTATAAACTCAATACAAATGCAGCCTTACACAATTCTTCTCCTACAGGAGCACTTACCGCTAGGATAAGTAACTCTCCAATAGTGCCTCTATCCATTGATTCAATGCCAACTAATAACAATAAAAGTGGGAATATTAAGGAGTTGATTACAATTGCTGGAATCGTAGAAAGCATACCTGCAACAAGCATTTTTTCTCCTTGTATTTTGGTTGTCATCAATTGAAAGTGCCTAGTTGAAAACGCCCACCAAGCATGAACAGGAAGCGAGAATCCGAATAGCCATGCTGGAACTCCTACCAATATAGCCAATATAATCCACATCGGATTGTCACTAAGCATAACTGGAAGTAAGCCAAGGAATGCTGTGATTACTGTAAGTGAGAAAACTATCCACAGTGTTGATGCAGGCGGCATTTCAAGAGGCGGAGAATCTCGTATTAGGTGATGAGAGAATCGAGTTGGCATTGGTGTTTGGAGGACTCTTGAATTTGTCAAGCCATGCTGATAGCTACCCGTTTGATCAGGAGTTGCCATTATTACATGAGTTAATTTTGGCCTACGTGAATAGATGAATAAGAGTAACAGTGGCGTCATACAGAACATAGAAATTATCGACAAGAAAGAATCACCAATTGCTAATCCATAGATCGTAGCGAAAGCAAATTGAGTGATGATATACAATAATACTACAATCCCAAGCATGCGCCAAATAACGCTCCATGTAGATGACTTACTAGCTAATGCAAGCCCTCTAGGAGGCGGCGTAAGTGGCGCCATCATAGCCTGCATGTCGATTGCAGTGTACAAGAACTAAACCAATGTTGTGCCAATTAGGTCCCCGCTCAGTTCGCCCATCACTCGTCACTGAAACAGCAGTCCGCTCAAGTGCGCTCATCATCGCAGGGATGTGAGCCAATAGGTGAACAGTTATCATCACTCGCTATGGAATCCATAGGTCCAGTCATGCGGTGGAGCGAATGTTTCCTTTATTGAACGAGGGCTAACCCATCTAAGTAGGTTTAGTGGAGAACCTGCTTTGTCATTGGTGCCACTACCTCTTGCTCCACCAAATGGTTGCTGTCCTACAACTGCTCCAGTAGGCTTGTCATTGATGTAGAAATTACCAGAACTGTAACGCAATGCTTTCAATGCTGTTTCGATATGTCTTCTATCAGTAGCAAATATAGAACCTGTAAGTGCATATTCAGAAGTCTTGTCACAGACTTCGAGGATTCTTTCGAAATCAGTATCTGGATAAACGTGTACCGAAAGGACGGGTCCAAAGATTTCTTCTTCCATGCTTTCATATCGAGAATCTTCACAGACAATAGTTGTCGGTTCAATGAAGTAACCTACTGAGTCATCATAGCCTCCACCGGTTACAATTTCACAGCCAGGGTCTTCCTTTGCTCGATCGATATATCCTGTGATATTGTCAAAGGATTTCTTGTCGATAACCGCTGAAATGAAATTTGCGAAATCACGAGGATCACCCATGGTAATCTTTGCTACTTCAGCGCAGTAATCATCTTTGATTGCCTCCCAGACACTTTCAGGAACATAAACCCGACTTGCAGCACTACACTTTTGGCCTTGGTATTCGAATCCTCCACGAAGCATTGCTACAAGCAGTGCTTGTCTGTCACAGTCTGGATGTGCTACAATGAAATCCTTGCCACCGGTTTCACCCACGATACGTGGATAAGAACGTAGGTTCTCAAGATTGTTTGCAATATCTTTCCACATGTTTCTAAACACACGAGTCGAACCTGTAAAGTGAATTCCTGCAAGTTCGGGATGAGAGATACAAATGTCTCCTACCATCGAGGCTTTTCCTGGAATGAAATTGATTACTCCAGCAGGAAGACCTGCATCCATCATCAGTTTCATTAATCTATAGTTCGATACATAGGAGTTCCTTGAAGGCTTCCAAACACCAGTATTACCCATTATTGCTGCACTGGATGGAAGGTTTGCTGCAATACTGCTAAAGTTGAATGGAGTAACGCTGAAAACGAATCCTTCAAGCGGACGAACTTCACTGGAATTCCACATACTAGAAGGCGAGACAGGAGGCTGAAGGTCCTCGTAGATCTGTCTGCAATAATCGCTATTGAATCTCCAGAAGTCAATCAATTCACAAGCAGAATCAATTTCTGCTTGATGGCATGTTTTGGATTGGTTCAGCATTGTTGAGGCATTGATTTCAGCTCGACGTGGTCCAGCAAGTAATTCACTAGCCTTTAGGAAAATAGCACAACGTGCTTCCCATGGCATGCAAGACCACATCTTGTGTGCCTCTAGTGCCGAATTTATCGCTGCATTTACTTCTTCTTCGCCAGCCATGTGAACTCTTGCAATCACGTGGCCGTGATTGTGTGGCATAACTTGTTCAACAATGTCACCAGTGAATATTTCTTCACCATTTATGATACATGGAATTTCCAATACTTCACATTCTTGCTTTGCTAATTCCGCCTTCAATTTCTTCCTTTCTTCACTACCTGGAAGGTATCCAAGAATAGGTTCGTTGACAGGGGTTGGGGGGGCTACTACATTGTTCACCATATTCACCCCGAAGGGGTGTGGCTCAAAATAATGCCCATCAGTAAAGGTATGCCATTTTGTGCCTAACTTTAGCTATTTTTGGTGCTACAACCATCTGGCAATATCCGTTTCCTGGATTCAATTGGAAATAGTTGTGGTGATTCTTTTCGGCCTCGTGGTAGTTCGAAACAGGTGTAATCTCGGTGACAATTTCATCATCGAAATATTGTTGAAAATCGTCTTTTACTCGTTGGGCGGTAATCATCTGTTCATCATCAAGATAGAATATTGCAGAACGATATTGAGTTCCGATGTCATTACCTTGCCGATTTAATTGAGTTGGGTCGTGAACAGTGAAGAAAACTTCGAGTATCGTTTCATAGGAAATAATCGAATCATCAAAAATAATCTCTACTACTTCAGCATGACCAGTTATGCCATTACACACAGACTTGTAGGTTGGGTTTGGGTCATGTCCTCCTGCATAACCCGGGAGTGCCGATTCAATTCCTCGCATATCCTTGTACACCCCTTCAACACACCAGAAGCATCCACCGCCTACAATCGCTCTCGCCATAACATTGCTATTGGCTAATTGTATATTGAGTTCTGTAATGCCCTTCAGTCATAATTTATGCGCTTGACTAATTAGTTGGAGGTTTATGCAAGCCCATGAGGGCTAGGCTACTGGTGCTGATTTTGCTGCTCTCTATTTTACCAGTCGATGTAGGTGCGACTTCTGGTAGAGCGTTGACTGCTCAAGTAGTTATGAGTGATAATCTGTGGAGTTCAGCAGATACTGTACAAGCGGATATTCATGTTTCAGGAGCACCCTATAACCGGGATATCTCATTGACCTGGGAACTCAGCGATGCGAATGGAATTGTCGATAATGGTTCTGAAGTATTCCAAATGAGCGGCTCCACTCATTTGGTTCAATTATTCTTGAGCCAATTCTATTCTGGAAATACATACTATGATTTGTCTATCGAGGTGACTTTAGATTCCACAATAGTTTCAGATAATGTCCCATTTACAGTTCTACGCACATCATTATTACAACCGGCATCAAATCTTGTGATATTTGGTGACTCGCTTTCGGATATGGGCAATGGTAATGCAAGTCCGATCGTGTCAACTGTATTCTCATCCCCACCTTATTGGTCTGGTCGATTCTCAAACGGNCCTGTATGGATTGAACATGTTTCTGATTCCTATAATCTAAACACTACCTTTGGNGATGGGATATCTCCNGGGGATAATCGTGCATTNGGTGGCTCACAAACCGGTCAAGGATATTCATACCTAACTTTNCCAAACACCGGTTCNCANATCAATAATTATCTAGCAAATGTTCAATCCAGTTTTTCTAGCAATGATGTAGTATTCCTGTGGGCTGGTGGAAATGATTTCCTTTATGGTACTGGAAACCCGGATTTGATCAGTCAAAATATGGCTTCACACATTAGGGCTCTAGAATTAGCAGGGGCAAGCAGATTTGTAGTTGCAAACCTTCCTCCACTCGAATTAACTCCTGAAGGAGCATCTCGGACTTCTCAACAGCAAGCGACGATGGCTAGTGATGTGATTACATACAATTCGAAATTAGCTCAAGAAGTTAACAATTTATCCAGTACATTGAATTTGGATATCACTTTAATCGATGCTTGGACTATATTCCATCAAATTGTCAACAATGCGGACCATGTTGGAATAACAAATACTCAAGACCAAGCTTGTTCAGGTGGTGCTACAGTTCCTTTGGTACCATTACCGATATGTGGTTCAGGGGCCAATGTTGTGTCAAATGTTGATGAATATCTTTTCTTCGATAGAGCTCACCCTACCGCTACAATGCATCGTGTGATTGGTAAATTTGCTGTAATGAATATCGGAGATGCAGATACAGATGGAGACGGAGTAATCGATGGTGATGATCTATGCGATTGGTCAACTGATTATTCTACAATAAATTCTGATGGATGTGATTGGAATCAACAAGATGAAGACGACGATGGAATCGACAATATAGATGATGATTGTTTACAAACATCTAGTGGTTTTGATGTTGATGAAAATGGCTGTGCAGATTATCAAAAAGACACTGACGGGGACGGACTTAGTGACGACATAGATCCATGCCCTGATGATATTTCAGGAAACGACCATGATCAAGATGGTTGTATCGATTTAGTCGATGAAGATGATGATAATGATGGAGTATTTGATGGCGATGATAACTGTGCTAAGGGCCTAATCGGTCCCCACAGTGCAGACTTTGACCAAGATGGTTGCCATGATGATGAAGATTTAGACGATGATGGAGATGGATTATCAGATGAAGATGAATCAGCAGCAGGTTCTAATCCATTTGATGTTGATAGTGATGGGGACAATGTATGGGATGGTCAAGATGCATTCCCGATGGACCCTAGTGAATGGATGGATAGTGACGGTGACGAATATGGTGACAATAGCGATGCATTCCCTGATGATTCAAGCGAATGGAATGATTCCGATAATGATAACGTAGGAGATAATTCCGATGTCTTCCCAGATGACCCATCTGAATGGTTAGACAGCGATTTAGATGAGATCGGCGATAATTCTGATGCCTGTCCTAATCAGTATGGAACATCTCTTTTCCCCAAAGGTTGCCCAGATCGAGATTCAGATGGTTTTTCAGATGATAATGACCAATTTCCAGATGATATCGATGATTGGTATGATACAGATGGTGATGGCTTTGGTGATAATTCAGATGCTTTCCCCGATGATGCAGAAGAATGGATAGATACTGATATGGATGGATTTGGAGATAATGGTGATGTATTCCCATTTGATGAAAATGAATGGCTGGATTCTGATTTTGATGGATGTGGCGATAATAGTGATGCATTCCCATTTGATTCCAGTGAATGTTTAGATTCTGATTTGGATAAAGTCGGGGATAATTCAGACCCGTGGCCTAATGACCCTCTTGAATGGGCAGATAGCGATTATGATGGGGTTGGAGACAATTCCGATTTTGATCCTTATGATTCCTCAGAAACCATGGATAGCGACGGTGATGGAGTTGGTGATAACTCAGATTTGTGGCCAATGGACCCTAGTAAGAAAAGAGACAGTGATGGCGACGGAGTCGCCGATTCGGCCGATGCTTTCCCAACCAATCCAAGTATGGATTCTTGGTTTGGAGTAATAGTCAGTTTACTTGTTATCACATCCTTGGTATTAGGGGGATTATTTTTATTCAAGAGGTCAAGAGAGTCAGAGATTCTTAATCAGGATGAATGGTCTGTGGAAAAACCACTAGAAGCCCCCAGCATGCACGATTGGGACTGATTGACCTATTCATGCTAAATAGGGTTGGCAGACGGCCTCGGTTTGGAGGTAATGGTCATGACTGTGAAGTTTGCAGATTTAGGCATTAGTCCACAGATGAGTCATGAACTCAAGCGAGCTGGTTTCGATGAACCATTTGAGGTTCAAAGGGAAACCATACCTGACATGATGTTGGGTAGAGACGTTTGCTGCCGTGCACCTACAGGAAGCGGCAAGACACTTGCATTTGGAATACCAATGCTAGAAAGAGTAGGCAGAGGTGAGCCAAGTCTTCCAAAAGCACTCATTCTAACTCCTACACGTGAACTAGCAGAACAGATTCATAGTGTACTAGATCCTATTGCATGGGGATTAAACCTCAAAATTATGGCAATCTACGGCGGAGTGTCCTATTCTAAGCAAATCCGCCGTTTGGACAAGGGTGT
>NZFU01000074.1 GCA_002689345.1 Methanobacteriota archaeon
TTACGATTCAAATCGACATTATTTTCATTGAACCTTCTCCACCATGCCATTCCATATGGGTTGATTGTGTGGATGAAAATTATTGCGTGATCTTTGAAACTTTCTCGCTCACACAAATCGCTCATAATGGCTAATTGAATCGCACTACCGGGATAACCTTCGACCCCATGAACCCCGCTACTAGAAAGTAATACTTTACCGGATTCAAGCGAACCAACCACTGCTACATCGATGCACAAAGGCTCTCCCGCGGGGCCAGTCATTCCTATTTCCAGCCGCTCATTGGAAACCCGATGACCGGCATCACGCAGGTCATCACAGGCGATAAGAAACCTGCCCGCAGCCTCAGCATACGAGTTGGCAAACCAAAACCTCCCTTCCATGGTGGTGCTATAACCCGATACACTTGAACACTACCGAACTATGAATAATCACAACCCTCTAACACATTTGATGTCGGAGGAGTTAATCGATGCCGATATTCGTGTTGCTAGAACACTTCCTTCAAAATTTTATTTTGAACAAGGCGCCTTTGATAGTTTGAAATCAGTATTCAGTGGTTGGCAGTTTGCAGCCCATAAATCTGAATTTAATGCCAACACAATTCTACCTTTAAATCACATAGAGATGATTACCGGCGAGCCAATATTCATTACAAAAGATGCACAATGTATCTCAAACATTTGCACACATAGGGGAATGCGTTTGGTTCCAAAAGCATGTACAAAAAAGATACTACAATGCGAATATCATGGGCGCACCTTCGATGTATCTGGTCGAATGAGGAATATGCCGGAGTTCGAACAGGCCATTGAGTTTCCATCAGAAGAAGACAATCTGCACCAATTTGCAACAAGCACATGGAGCGGTATGCACTTTTCTTCACAAACCGATGTTGAAAAACTACCTTGGGATAAATTAGAAGCCCGCCTTCAATTCCTAGATATCGAATCCTTTGTTCACGATTCCAGCCGCGATAGAGATCATCAGATTTCTGCAAACTGGATGTTATACGTTGACAATTATTTAGAAGGATTCCACATTCCATTTGTCCATCCCGAATTGAATCAAGCCTTGGATTATTCCGGATATGAAACTGAGGTTTTTGAGCAAGGAGTATTGCAGATCGGTAAAGCAATGCAAGGGGATGTGAAGTTCGATTTACCTGCAGAGCACCCAGACTTCGGGCAAAATATTGCAGCATATTATCTCTGGTTATTCCCAAATATGATGTTCAATTTTTATCCATGGGGCATGTCATTGAATATTGTAATTCCAGTCTCTCCAACAGAAACTAGAGTACTTTATCGAGGATATGTTGGGGACAAAGAATTAGCAAAAAAAGGAGCAGGCTCAATCCTAGATACAGTTGAAACCCAGGACCAACAAATCATAGAACAAGTTCAGAAATCAATGCGCTCCCAAGCATATGATAGAGGCCGATATTCGCCAACAAGAGAGCAAGGAGTCCATCATTTCCATAGAATGATTTCAAGATTATTCTAGTTTGCGAGGCGATTAATTTACCAATTTATTGGCAGATATTTTAGGATTAAGACCCATCCGTTGATTTGGTGGAGGAATGGAAGATTTGCCATTATTGACAATGACAAAGGCCCGAATAGTCGCGGTCCAACCGGATCTAAGTGATGAATCTAACAACTTACTCTCAACTCTGACTGGGCTATGCTCATTTCATAATTGTGAGGATTTAGCCAGTTTCTTATTCACTGATATGTTCAGAAATTTAGTCGGTAGTGGTGAGCCATGGATAGTGTTTGAAATCGGCGTGTACAAAGACCATACCTTAACCATAGAAACTATCCCGGTTCACGACGGAATCACATTGGCAGATGGCTCCATGTCGGGCGGGATTCCAAATCATGTTTTGGTGGCTAAATCAGAGTCAGAATGTAGTACAATTCTTTCAAATTGGCACAATCACGTCATGAACGAGTAAAGCGATTCTTTGAAATGTGGCCTATGGCCCGATTGTAATAGGAGAGGGGGCTATGACAGGAGACGGTTTCCGCGATGTTCTGCCAGACCCGGACCCTGAACAAACTCTTGAATGGCAAGAAGCCATTAGAGCAGTAAGTGATGCGTTGGGCCCAGAAAGGGCCCACAGGCTCCTGCTTCAGACCATCGGAGCAGCTAGAGAAGAAGGCCTTGAAATAGACGTTGTGAACACTCCTTACCTGAATACAATTCACCCATCGATTCAACCGGTATATCCCGGAGATATTGAGATGGAGAAAAGAATCCATGGAATCATCACATGGAATGCGATGATGATGGTTACTAGAGCCAATAAATCCAATGATGGAATCGGAGGGCACATCTCAACATTTGCCTCAAATTCTCACCTTTGGGAAGTTGGACAAAATCACTACTATCGAGGCAAAGACCTCGATGGTTGGGGCGACCACGTTTACTGGCAGGGGCATGCAAGTCCTGGAGTATATGCTAGGGCATGGCTTGAAGGGCGCCTGACCAGAGAAAATATTGATAATTTCAGAATCGAATGTGAAGGAAAAGGCCTCTCCTCTTACCCCCATCCTAGACTTATGCCCGAATTTTGGGAATACCCTAGCGTTTCGATGGGCTTAGGTGGTATGACTGCTATCCATACGGCCCGATTCAATCGATATTTGGCTAGCCGTGAACTTGCAGATACCTCCAATTCTAGAGTTTGGTACACTATGGGTGACGGCGAATCAGATGAACCAGAATCTCTGTCTCAACTCTCATTAGCAGCTAGAGAAGATCTTGATAATGTAATTATGATAATGAATTGCAATCTACAAAGATTGGACGGCCCAGTACGTGGAAATTCAAAAATTGTACAGGAGTTAGAAGGCAGATTTAGAGGGTCTGGCTGGAATGTAATCAAGATTCTTTGGGGCTCGATGTGGGATGATTTATTCGCACGAGACTCAGAAGGAGTACTTGCTAACCGATTACAAGAATTGGTTGATGGGGATGAGCAAAGAATTTTCACAAGCGATGCAGCCACTTTCAGAAATGAATTATTCAATACTCCACAACTGAAGGCAATGGTTTCCCATCTTAGCGACGAAGATTTAGAAGCATTAGCAGCAAACCTAGGAGGCCACGACATGGTCAAAATCAATGCGGCTTATGCAGCGGCAGAGGCATGCATGGACAAGCCAACAATCATTCTAGCTCGTACGATCAAAGGCTATGGATTAGGCCCAGCATTTGCTGGAAGAAATTCCACTCATGGAAAGAAGAAGGCCGACGAAGATAGTATCAAGTGGATGAGGGACGACCTTGGACTTTCATTCAGTGATGAGGAATTGAAAGAGTATCCTTTCATTGAGCCAAAGGACGTTCCAGAAGCAGTAAAATACCTGAAATCGAGAAGAAAAGCAATGGGTGGTTTTTGTCCAGAAAGGCGCTCTCCTTCAAGCGAATTAACCCCGCCTGGGCCTGATGGATACTCAACCTTCGATGAAGGAACCAAAGGGGAAATGCAAGTTTCCACCACAATGGCCTTTGTTAGATTACTTAGCGGTTTAATGAAAAACAAAGAGATTGGAAACCGAGTCGTTCCTATCGTTCCAGATGAAGCCAGAACATTTGGTATGGACCCATTATTTGCTCAGTTTGGTATTTATCACCCCGAAGGCCAACTGTACACACCAGTTGACCATAAGATGTTGATGAAGTACAAGGAAAGCGAAAAGGGACAATTATTCGAAGAAGGGATTTCAGAAGCCGGCGCAATGTCAACATTCATCGCTAGCGCAACATCATATTCCACTCAAGGATGCCCAACTATTCCATTCTACATCTTCTACAGTATGTTTGGTTTTCAAAGAGTTGCAGACCTTATTTGGTCTGCAGCCGACCAGCGTGCAAGAGGATTCATGATAGGCGCAACAAGCGGTAGAACAACTCTCAACGGAGAAGGCCTACAACACCAAGACGGTCACAGTTTATTGATGGCTCATACCAATCCAGCAGTTAGGGCATACGACCCCGCGTTCGCTTACGAGTTAGCCACAATTATTCGAACGGGTATCGATGAGATGTATGTTGATGAAAAAGATGTAATGTACTACATTGCAGTGTATAACGAGAATCACCCAATGCCTCCAAAACCAGCGAACATAGACGAAGGCGTCATCAAAGGAATCTACAAGTTAAGAAGCGCTCCAAAGGGAGAGGGCCCAATAGTCCGGTTAATCGGATCGGGCCCTATCATGCTTCAATTACTAGCAGCTGTCGAGGTCCTCGAGACATATGGAGTGCGCTCTGAAATATATTCAGCAACCTCCTATGGCGAATTACGCAGAGAAGGGCTAGAGTGCGAAAGAGCCAACCGCCTGAATCCAGACGATGCGCGACAAGTCCCATACGTGGAGAAAATTCTTGGAGATGGAGACCTCCCAACTATTGCGGTAAGCGATAACCAAATTGCAGTTCCTGATATGATTAGGCAATGGGTTGGTGGCGATTATACCGTGCTGGGAACCGATGGCTTTGGTCGTTCAGATACAAGACCAAACCTTCGAAGATTTTTCGAAATAGACGCTCAACACATCACCCTAGCAGCACTTTCATCCCTGACACGTAGCAAAGATATAGATGGAAAAATTTTCGAGAAAGCAATGAAGGAACTAGGAGTTTCGAAATTGCGTGACGACATCACAACATTGTGATTATTCAAAGAAAATAGAAACTTCATCCAACGTCTTTCTATCAATATCTGGCACTTTTGCATCTTCTGCAGGATATCCAACAGGCATCACTAACATAGCATGCTCATGTTCAGGCCGTTGTAAAATATCTCGAAGAAAACCCATCGGCGAGGGTGTATGCGTTAGAGTAACTAAGCCCATATTNTGAATGGCATGAATGAACATTCCAGCAGCAATACCACAAGATTCTGTGGAATAATATGTTGGCCCCATCTCACNATTATCTCGAANCCTCTTCGAATGCCTAAANAGAACNACNAACCAAGGGGCATCGCTCATGTGNTCTTTTATNGCNTCNGTTCCAAGCGGNTCNAGAACTTCCTGCCATGCCTCCGGCATTCTTTGCGAGTATGTTTTTTCTTCTTCNATNTCAGCCGCTTCTCTCATTTTCATTTTCAAATCAGCATTNCTAACNGCAACAAAAGTCCAAGGCTGTAAGTGCGCACCACTCGGTGCAGTAGAGCCACAGCGTATTGCTTGTTCAATCAATTGTTTTGGAACATCTCGTGAAGAAAAATGGCGAGTAGTCCTACGCTCATCCATTTGTAAGAATAATTCAGAAGCCCTACGCTTCATTTCATCTATGGGCAACTCAGACCAATTTAGTGGAACAAAACCATCCTGATTCAACTCAACACCTCTGGCATTCTACCTCGAAGTCTAAGCCAAGTCTCAGCACCAAATGTTAGTGCGTAAAGAGAAGCCAGCCACAAGGTAGGTCTAGCCCAATAACCAGAAGGTTCTTCGATCAATAATATGCATAACCAAGTTAGAGTTGTCAAATCCAAAATCCATCTCATTCCGGCTAGAATCTGTTTAGAGTTAGATTGCATTTCGGTTAGTTGAGTGTCGGTTAAAACAGCGGTTAAGCCCTTTAATTTCGAAAGAGCATTTCCTCCATTCCATCGGATTTTACCCAACTTGAACCGGTTCCACCAATCGATAACTAGGAACAAAGTCACCCATACAACAACAACTTCTAGCAATGCTTCAGCACCATACAAGTCTAATCCGTTAAAGGACCAATAGAATAAGCCCCATAACCAGGCAATAATCAGTAACTGAGATGCTCTAGCAAATTTGCTCAATTTCCTAAGTAATTCCGCATCATGAGATAGCAATAACTCTAATGAAATTACCAACCCTACACTAAGGGTTAGAATCAAACTTCCAGCGAGCCACCACCATTCTAGCGATGTATCCCTCCAAGCCAGCAATAGGGCAACCAGTGTCCAAGCCATCACTAGAGAGGTCGTTGCATTAACTGTGGCTTGCATAACATAGAGAGGGTCCCGGCCATCCTTGAGTACAGATAATCCTCCCATCAGCCGCACTTCGAAAGCGGAATCATCTACAATTCCCTGAGCAGCAGCAGTCATTCCTCCAACGGATTTCAAGCGAGCAGATTCAACTAAACCTTCGCTATCCTCACCCTCGGAATTATGCCATTTCGAACCTCTAGCAGCAGCGGCAGCAGCGCCCTTTCCCCGACTTCTACCTTTACCCGCACTTCTTGCTTTAGCCCATGCTCGAATTTCTGGAGTGGTGGCTTCATCGACCTGATCTTCGTTTAACGGCGCCCCGTGGTCTGTGTATAACCAACGACATTGAATTGGTACTGGATTTGGGTCAACATCAGGTGCAACCATTTGAAATTGCCCTGGGCCTAATGTGGGTAATTGTTTGACTAAGTCTTGATCCCCGCCACTTTCTTTGAGTAAATGCCTCACCTTTTCAACATCTTGAGGTTGAGTGAACCTGCCAATGAAAGTTGTATTCGCTTGAGCTAAAATTTTGTAATCTACATCTGAAACATTCTGTGTTGCCAGTACACAGGCGACACCATATTTTCTAGCCTGTTTGAAAATCAGTTTGATGAGGTCTTTGGCAGGGGGATTTCTTGGATGTGGAGGGAGATAAGGAGCGACTTCGTCCATGAAGAACAAT
This sequence comes from Methanobacteriota archaeon, assembly GCA_002689345.1. Taxonomy (GTDB): domain Archaea; phylum Thermoplasmatota; class Poseidoniia; order Poseidoniales; family Poseidoniaceae; genus MGIIa-K1. Next base: position 6,675 of record NZFU01000074.1, read on the forward strand.
AGTTTCAATTCACCCTCTGCAGGTTGCTGCGTTAACATCCAGTCATACAATTCACGTGCTAATTCTTGAACGAAATATTGCTTTTGTGCTTCATCTTGAATCGTATTTAGATAGACGATATTGAGGGGGACTTTACCAGGCATTGCCGGCTCACAAAACGAATCAATGTCAATTGGGACACCGTTAGAGAATAATAATTGGTTAACTCCACTACTGAATGCAGACAACCTTCTAGCCAAATCATTACGTGTTGATTTGGGTAACATATCATCATAGTCTCTTAGTCCATGTTCAAACATTATTTCTTCCCATGGAGGAATTTCGGGCTTTTCACCGTCTTCAATATCGATGAACGCTTCTGGATACAAAGCCCGAGTGAAATTTTCTTGAGGCTCTCTTACCACTTTAGAAAGCCCTCTAAAGTCGCTGACATCAAGCCCAAGACGAGTTCCATTTACTAGAATTTCATACAGGAAAGGCTTGACGACTTTACCTTGAGTCTTTTCAACATCAAACCCCGCTAAGTTACTAAATCCAGCCGCAACCATGTCCCACGCAGTAATCGCTTCTTCAGGATCTAAATCGGCAGGAGGTGAGCGAAACGGGTCGATACAAAGCGGCAGACCCTTTGAGCGCAAAGGAGTCCAAATTCTTACCTCCATGGTAGAAATCAATTTCTTCATTCGGTCAACTTCTCCGCCCTGCTCAACCAAATCTCCTTCATCGATAGCCAGAGCAAGCCTTGCCAAATCACCTTGGGGGTCAAGAATTAATGCAGGAATTCCGGCTAGAGCCGCTTCTTCGATGACGGTTTTTGCCATCACAGTTTTTCCAGACCCAGTCGACCCTAACATTGCCGCATGCCTTGCTAAAACCATCTTGTCTATTTGGACAATCTCGCCGTTATCTCTGCGTTCTCCAAGAAGCATACCCTTGGCTTTGATTTTCTTCTTCTTTTTTGGCTGTGGAGTCTCGAGGATATCATCGACGAGGTCTCTCAATTCATGAGAATCCTCCTCCGACATGCACCGCCAACAATAACCACCCTCTTGAGGATGACTACGCCCACGTAGTGGGCGGGACACACTCAAGGAGGCGAACCCTTTCGCCGAGACATGCCTCGCATACCTTTGGCCAGACCATTCTGGGACGAAGAGTGCGAAATGGCTGCAGTAGCGGCTCTTTCGAGCGGGCGCTGGGTGAAAGGACCACAAGCAAAAAAATTCGGAGAAGAGTTTGCAAATTGGTGCGGAGCTGTTGCGGCAGTCCCTTGTCAAAGTGGCTCTGCCGCATTATGGGCTGCAATGAGATTACTAGGAATAGGGCCAGGCGATGAGGTAATAGTTCCCGGTATGACATTCATCGCAACAGCAACTGCTGTAAGTTTGGTTGGAGCAACACCTGTTTTTGCTGACATCGAAGAAGACTACTGGTGTATATGTCCTGACGACGTGGAAGCAAAAATTACTGCAAGAACCAAGGCGGTAATTGGAGTACATATCTTTGGACAACCATTTTCTCAAAGACTTAAGCAAATATGTAAGAGCCATAATATTGCACTGGTCGAAGATGCAGCACAAGCACACGGTGCAACATTAGACGGCGTCATGGCCGGGGCGATTGGAGATATTGCTTGCTTCTCTTTCTTCCCTTCAAAAAACATGGCTGTTGGAGGAGAAGGGGGCATGATTACAACCACTCTTCCTGAGCTGGCAGAGAGAATGAACCGGTTGGTTGATCACGGAAGAGACGACACTCTTGAGTCGGTAGAATTGGGTACCAACTTACGAATGAGTGAAGTTGCTGCAGCAATTGGTAGAGTCCAATTGAAACATTTGAAGGATTGGACAACTAAGAGAAGATCTAATTCAGAATCAATAATTCATGAAACCAAAACCAGAGAGGGAGGGGCACACTCGTGGCATCAACTTTGTATTTTAACTGAAAATCCAGACGAATTAATTTCCAACCTCGACGCACAGGAGGTAGATGCCAGAGTCCACTATCCAATACCATGCAATAGGCACCAAGTATATTCTCAGCATTTTCAACATGAAATCAGTTTACCAAATTGCGATAAATTGGCACACAGATTAGTTGCAATTCCTGTTCATCCTTCTTTGTCAGAAAGCGAAATTGAAAGAATTAATTCTGCTCTGCATCCTTGACCATTCTTGAAAGCGAAGCATTTGACCATCCTCGTAAATGTGTCAATTCTAAACCAACCCAGGATGGTAATTCGACATCTTGATCTTCACTTTCTAATTCAACTTCAGCAATGATTAATCCAGAAATATTCCCCTCAAATTCATCAATTTCCCATACTAAACCATCATTGCCCGGCCACAAATACCGGGTTTTTGTTATTGTGGGTAAGCCTTCAAAATTCAAACTATCACATAGGCCGGCTGGAAGCTCCCATTCATATTCTGCAGCAGTAGCGCCCACCTTTCTACCCTTGGCGGTAAGCACTCCCTTGACGCCATCTTTCATTTTCATATAGCGAATTCTCCAGGTGGTAATATTGGTAATATCCCTACCATCTTCTACTAGAATCCGCCCCTTCCAAATGATATTACCATCATTGTGAATTACGCCTGACAAATAGTATTGAGAAATCTCGAAATGTTCCATTTTGCGCCATGGCTTGTCGCCACGGCCATCGACCAGAAAACGCCTCTCGATTTCGACACCCATCAATTCTCATCCTCGATTTTCTGAGATCTCGCCTTTGACATAATCTCTTCATCCAGGAACCAAAACGTTGGAGTTTCGGAAATGTGTTTGTCCCAATGCTGAACAGTTCTAGCCCAAATTTCAGAATCTGCATTTTCTTTACAGTATCCTAAAATCCAGTCCATCTGTTCTTGCATTTTTTCATCATCTGGCGAGTTTCGCTTAAGATTTTCAGCAGTCATCGCCATATTCATCATGAACATAGGAGACAAAGCGTAAGTCCAAAACGGGTTTCTTTCGAAATCAACACTTCTTTGAGCCGTCCATAAAGAAAATACTCTGTCATAGAGGTATCCTATACACAACACGATTAGAACTAGGCTGGAAAATATTCCTAGCAGCCCTAGATAGGTTGCCGGTATACCAAGAACAGAGTCACTGAAACAGAGACCCTCGTCACAATTTTTGGAAAATCTCCAACTAACATATGGCCATAATAGAAGCGTTAGCGAAGAGCCGAGCAACCCCATCGAAATAATCGATTGAGATTGCTGCATACGCCAGTATTGGCGCATCACCCATTTCTTGACAGGGCTAATTCCGGAACTCGTCATCAAAGGCGCCTCAACACTGCTCATTCATATTTTCATGGGTCTAATTGTCTAATTGATGCACCAATCTTACATTATATGGGGGCAGCCACCTATAATTATGACCCGCAGAAACACAACACATTCTACGCCAATCCTTGCTGTATTTCTTGTTCTTGTGATGAGCTTATCCGGATGTACTAGTATATTGGACATAGATGAGGACGGAGAATACACATTCACTCCTATCGATTTAGGCGATTTAATGATGCGAACGAGCGGCTCTCCTTATCTAGAAATCTTTTCAGATTGCGATGAATTAGAAATTGCACTCAAATCCAGTATAGAAGAAGAATATCGAACAAGCCTATTACAGGCTGTAGATGAAGTATATTATTGGGGCGGCGGATGGCTGGAAGCAGACACTGCTGAAATGGCAATGGATGACGGGGCAGCAACTTCTTCACCACCGCCAGCAACCAGGCAAGAGGGAGTAGATTATTCAGGAACAAATAATCAAGAGCAAGGAGTTGATGAAGCAGACTTTGTAAAAACGAATGGCTACAATATTTACTTCGTTGACAATGGTGTTTTACACATCATGGACGTCCCTGAATTTGGTGAAATCGAGCATGCATCAACAACTGCAATCCAAGGTAACCCCGTGGCCATGATGCTTGATGATGATAATCTAGTGGTCGTATCCTCGGTTTCAAGTTGGAATATTGATTCGGATGATCCGTTAGCTGAATCCATGGGATGGAGCGATAGCTGGTATGGTTGGAGAACAAGTACTCTTACAAAATTCACAGTGTATGATGTTTCAAATTCATCACAACCAACAACTGAAAGAGAATTGTATATTGAAGGAAATTACATGACGGCTAGAGAAGTAGATGGCACGGTTAGAACAGTAACTCATGCTTGGATGAACATCCCCAACTTGCAAACTTGGATTAACTATCCAGATGGATATTGGAATTCGGATATAGATGACGACATTCGATTGAACATGAGAGAAGTTGCAGCACAAGAAGCTATGGAGAATAATCAAAAGGTGATGGAAGAACTATCGCTACAAGACATCTTACCACAGGTTCACGAGAGGATAGGAAACGAGATTATAACTCACCATATGAGTGGGGATGAATGTTCCGATTTTGCAGCACCTGAAGACGCATTGAACCGCGGCTACACGAGTATTTTCACAATAGACCTAGTCTCTGAAGAATTAGAATTCGAAGCCGACCATATTGTTGGCAATTGGCCATTAGTGTACTCTTCTCAAGACACCCTAATCATCACAGAGAATGCATGGGATTGGTGGTGGTTCTGGGGCAACGATAACCTCAATGAAGCAACAAACATTCACACCTTTGATATTAGTGCTGCAGGAGAAACCGTTTATTCCGGCTCAGGGAGAGTTGATGGAACTATCCAAGACCAATTCTCAATTTCTGAACACGAAGGCGTAGTTAGAGTCGCCACCACAACAGGCCAGTGGGGGCGATGGTGGATGGAAAATCCTGAACCTATGGAGAGTCATGTAATCACATTATCACACGCAGTAGAAGCCGACTCAGGCCACACCAGATTATTAGAGATCGGAAGAGTGGATGGGATTGCCTACAATGAAACAATTTGGTCTGCAAGGTTTGTAGAAGACAGAGCCTACATTGTAACTTTCGAAAACATGGATCCTCTTTGGACAATCGACCTTAGCGACCCTACAAGCCCTCAAATTATGGGAGAATTGGAAGTGCCNGGGGTTTCAACNTACATCCACCCTCTTTCAGATNATGCGATTTTGACAATAGGTCTTGGNCCAGCAGACGAAGAAACGGGNCTAGGTTTGGATTGGGGNCATACNCGNATATCACTNTTTGATGTCTCCAATTTTTCAGACCCACAATTAACNCAGGCCCTTTCACTATCTCCTGTAAGTAATCCTGACGATGGATGGACTTGGGCGTGGTCTGAAGCTACTTGGGAGCACAAAGCATTCCAATATTGGGCTCCAAAAGGAATGCTCGCAATTCCAATGAACACCTACCGTTATGATTACTATTACGATGAAGATGGAAGATATCATTACGATTACGATTGGGTTAGTAAATTGATGATCGTGAATGTAACAGAGCAAGGACTTGAACTACATGGCGAAATAGACCATTCGCAGTTTTACGAAAGCGATGAAGATAGATGGTGGAATTCCTATAATATCCGCAGATCAATTTTCATGGGAGATTATGTTTATGCAATTTCACACGGGGGCATAACAGTAACTCATCTAGATTCATTAGAGGAATCTGATTTCCACCAATTCGAAGATGTCTCAAGCCAAGATGGTTTTACTTCAGAGGAAGTTGAATCAGATGACAAGGCTGAAGACTGAAGCCAAAGTGGAACGGCCGTGCTCAAAGTCGCAATACTTGGATGTGGCCGTTGGGGCAAAAATCATCTTCAGACATTGTCTAAACTAAGAGACGAGAAATTGGTAGATTCAATATCGGTTGTGGATATTTCCAAAGAAGCAAGAGAGTCAGCAATACTTGCAGACCAAGTGAGCGAGACTATGGATGGTGTTGATGCCGATTTGGTAATTATTGCAACACCTTCTAACCTACACGCCAACCAAGCTCGACAGTTAATGGCAAAAGGCTACCATGTGTTGGTGGAAAAACCTCTTGGGTGCTGTGAATCGGAAGCAGCTCAGGTACTAGCAAGCGCCCATGAAAACGGCAGAGTGATCGGTGTAGGATTACTACTCAGATTCCACCCCGCAGTCTCATTAGCAAAACGTATGCTTTCCAGCGGAGAACTAGGTCGCTTAGAATCACTGAGATTTGTCCGTAGAACAATGAGAAATGCTCCGCCTGGGGGCAATGTCATAGAATCATTGGGGGTACACGCAATAGATTTGATGTGTCACTTGATGAGTGAATCTGAACCTAGTGCTGTGAATGTGGAAGGCGATGAAACCGAGGCAAGAATAGCACTCGAGTTCCCGCGCGGAATTGAAGCGATAATCGATATCGGTTGGCAAACTAGTAGCGAGCGAAGAATCGTCACCTTAGTCGGGTCAAATGCAATATTGCGATTCGACCTTGATATTCATGACAAAGCGTTCCTGATTACCGATAATGGAGAAGAAGAAATATTCTGTGAATCAAGTCATTCCCCTCTAGAGGCCGAATTACGGCACATCCTCAATGGGATTGTGAATTTCAATTCTGGAGAGGCATGGACCAGCGTTCCCGATTACGGGGCTGCATTACGCGGAGTGAGATGGACTGAAAGAGCGATACAAGCACTACCAATTGTAAGGCCACATTGAAGAATCTAATGCTCCTCGCCCACACCATGGCCGGTGGCGCATCAACCGAAGAATCCGAACCTCTATTCGTTCTAGAACCATTACCTGAACTATCAGGAGTAATCGATTCGTTCTTCGATGCTAGTGCACTACTGCTAGTGATTGGAGTTGGAGCAATCATCTATTTATTAGTCAAATTTTCTGATCCAATGATGAAATTGTGGACGTCTTCATTAGTTAATTTAGGACTGAATTATTATGTTACGGAATCATTGTTTTATTCAATGATTTTCACAAGCGTATTTATTCTAGTATTCTTCCTTGTTTGGGCTGCATTAAAATGGGATGAAGTCAAGATATTATTGGGCATTGATAAAGCAAGAATTCTTTCGATAATTTCCTTCATAGTTTGTACATGGATTCTCGTGGTATTGGGTACGGCTATTGGAATGCCGGCAGGCCCAGGAGTTGTAATCTGCGCATGTACAACCGCATATTTGTGGTGGACCTATTATTCCTTAGAGCCAACCACTGCATGATTGCGAAGTGTCAAGGACTACACACGCCCACCTGTGCGTAATGGCAACATTCTCTAGTCACCCAGATTTACCCGAGATTCTTGAGAATCTAATCGAGGATGATGTGCATACTTTGTTCCTAAAGGCTGACTGCCCTCCAAGAACTAAAGCAGGAGGCATAGGAAATTTACGTTTAGCGGATGTTGAAGGAGCCGANGATGGCTCCTGGGANACNTTACGCTTGGAAAGCCTCCANGAAGAAATACTAAACCTAGTCGAAGAAAATCGCGACCGTTCTGATTGCTTTTTGGAAATAGATCGCAAAGGATGTCAGGTAATACAGTTAGGAGATTTGAGAATCTCGTGTGCATGGCCACCATTTGCTGATGCAAGAGAAATTACAATTGTTCGTCCAGTTGCTAAATTATCATTGAGCGATTATGAAATCGATCCAAAATTAATCTCAAGATTATCAGACCATCACCGAGGAGTATTCATTTGTGGCCGGCCAGGCTCGGGAAAAACCACTCTTGCACAAGCTATTGCAGAATACCTGGATGAGGATGTGGGAGCTATGGTTAAGACGATGGAGGCTCCAAGAGATTTACAACTAGCCAATCGAATTACCCAATATGCTCCTTTAGAGGGAGACTTGGAAAAAACTGCAGAGATAATTTTCCTAGTCCGCCCCGATTTCGTAATCTTTGATGAAGTTCGAAGAGCACGAGACTTCGAAATTTTTGCAGATGTTAGATTGGCAGGCGTAGGACTGCTTGGGGTGACACACGCTAACTCAGCATTAGAGGCAATTCAGCGCTTGATTGGTAAAGTCGAACTTGGACTTGTTAGCCAAGTCTTAGACACTATTTTACACGTTGAGGCAGGACAAATCCAACAGGTATTAGAATTACGAATGACGGTAAAACCACCTACTGGGATGCAAGAGGAATTAGCACGACCCGTAATCGAAGTTGTAGAATTCCCAAGTGGAAAAACCACTCACGAAATGTTCGCATTTGGTTCCGAGATAGCAGTTGTTCCTGTAGATGGGGTAAGTTCAGGGAAAGGAATTTCTCCAGTCGCCGCTTTAGCAAGAGACCAATTAGTTGAAAAAATTCGTCAATGGGTTGGAGTTCAATGTGGAGTGAAAATTACTGGAACGAATTCCGCTGAAATTTATGCACCAAAGGGAATGGTTGCTACATTGATTGGAAAGGGCGGAGAGAACATTCGGGATTTACAAGACGAGTTGGGAGGAATGAAACTGTCAGTGGCATCATTTTCTGAAATGCCTAACGATGTACATGTTGCAAACGAAGACCCCTACGAAACATTAGAGCGAAGGGCGAAGGAATCGAAAGCCTGGGAATATTCAAAGAAAGGCCGCAAATCGAAAAAACGCCGTCGTTGAAATATTCTGCTCCGTCACATTCTTCAACTCATGACCCTCTTGGAGGACTATGCCCTCACTTCTCATGCTGACTATTGCAGCCAGCACTTTGACCGTAGTGGCGGATTGGGCAGCGTGGCATTTTGTTTGGAGACACGAGAATAATGCAAGCGAATCAGAATTGAATAAGCGTAGCATTACGAGCCTATTCCTTTCATATTACCTTCCTCTTATGCCCACATTAGCTGTATTGTTGGGCCCAGCAAAATTAGGAGTTTACAACGCAGGGTTTGCTCATGTTGCAAGTATAGTCTTATTCACAGTATTAGCAATTGTAACCGGGGGCGTTGCTGCTAGTGCTTGGTCGGAAAACCGAAAACAAATCGAGGAACAGGAATCTCGCAAACTCATCGATCAAGAAGACGCACTTCCAGAGCACGCATCTCAGCACATTTTGTGGACTACGATTATGCTTGCTTGCTGTTCAATTTTCTGGATTTATTTACTCATCTTTTGAAAGATGGATTGATGAAGGCGCATCAGCCCGGCTAGTTTGATGGCACAGTCACCTGATGGGGCAGGAACCGCTCCTGTGAGGATTACAAATTCTTCAACATCGGTTACCAGTGGCATTGGAGTCACTCAGAAATTAGTAGGTGCAGCAATTGCTTTTGGCAACGTTTTGAGGGGAACATTCGGTCCAAATGGCTTGGATAAAATGCTTTACAAAACAAATGGAGAAGCAGCAGTAACCAACGATGGCGCAAAGATTGTTGCAGAATTGATGGTAAAGCACCCTGCTGCAAAGGCGTTTGTTAGTCTAGCAGAGAGTCAAGAAAACGCTTGCGGAGATGGAGTCACAGGTTGTATTATTCTAGCTAGTGAATTGATGAGTGAAGCCGGCAGACTCCTTGAAAGAGGACTGCACCCACTTATCCTTGTAAAGGGGTATGAGATGGCTCTTTCTCAAGTCATAGATACAATTAATTCACGTTCACAACCAACACAAGGGAACTTGAAGCAAGTCGCTAGAACCGCTTTGGTAGGACGCTCTACAGAAGGAGCGCTAGAACATCTTTCTGAACTTGTTTCCAGAGCGGTTGAGACTATCCCCGATAGTGATTACGAAAGAGTAAGAATGGAAAAAGCAGGTGAAGGAACCCCCGCAACTTCAAGACTTATTTCGGGATTGATTTTAGAAAAGAGATTAGCACTTGAAAGGATGCCACGCAATTTATCGAATTGCAAAGTCGCAGTTTTATCGTGCCCACTGGAATTAGAAAAATCAGTAGTATCTGCAGAAATTGAAATTAGTACTCCAGAACAATATGAGGCATTTATCGAAGCAGAGCAAACTCAGATTGAATCGATTACCGAAGTAGCACGTTCTGCAGGCGCAAAAGCAATATTTTCCGCTGAAGGTATCGACCAAAGAGTTCTACACTCTTTGGCTGACGCAGGAATATTTGCTCTTGGCGGAATTGAAAGGCCAATGGCGGAAGATATAGCAAAGGCCTGTGGGGCACAACTATGCGACCACATAGACGATATGGCCAAGTCATTGGGTGAGATAGAAAGCCTTCTGCACCAGCGTTTAGAAGGCGCAGAAGGAGTCAAAGAACGCATAATTATCGAAGTTGGAGACCGTGCAGGAATTGTCACAATTCTAGTCGGTGGGACCGACGGGGTAGCTGCAGAGGAAACCATCCGAGGACTATACGATTCACTCCGCTCAACCTGTTTGGCAAAAGAAGACGATTCGATAATCCTCGGAGGTGGAAGTTTGCACATGGCAGCATCGTTGAAAATTAGGGAAGTTGCTGAAAAATGTGCAGGCAGAGAACGATTGTCAATGGAAGCATTTAGTAGGGCCTTAGAAGCGATTCCAGCCTCACTTGCTACCAACACTGGCCAAGACAGAATAGATACTCTACTCGAACTTCGCTCATTGCATCGTTCAGGCCAGACCGACTCAGGAATCACCCAATCTGGCAAACCAGGAGTTATCCAAGGAGTATGGCTACCGACCTACACCCTAGAACATTCTATTTCAGCAGCCTGCGAGTCTGCATGTAGCCTTTTACGCGTAGACCAGGTGATTTCAGCACGTGGCGATTGAGTCGGCACGTTCATGAGACTAACACCTATCGCTTCCTTAACGGGTACTACACATGGAGATGACCTCCCGTCCCCGGGCATTGCTTTCGGTTTACGATAAGACAGGAATAATTGAATTCGCAAAAGGCCTAGATCGTCTAGGCTATGAATTAGTTTCCACAGGGGGAACTGCTCGTAAACTTCGAGAGGCTGGACTAGAGGTAATCGGGGTTTCAGATGTCACTGGCCATCCTGAGATTTTTGATGGAAGAGTTAAGTCGCTTCATCCAGCAATTCATGGACCACTACTTTGTAGATTAGAGAAACAAAAGGATGCTGAAGGGCTTGCTGAACTAGGATATCCAATGATTGAGGTCGTGGCTTGTAATCTGTATCCGTTTAGCGATGCAGCAGCAACCCAGCCACCCTTGGACGATTTAGATTTGTTAGAGATGGTAGATATTGGTGGCCCAACTATGGTTCGTGCATCCGCTAAGAATCATTTGAATGTCATCATCACTTGCAACCCAGCAGACTATTCTTCAGTACTTAGCGAATTAGAATCAGGCACAGTTTCTCTAGAAAAGAGAAGGGAACTTGCACTGAAGGCATACGAACATACTGCAGCATATGATTCTGCAATCGCTAACGAATTGGCAAGTCGATGGGTTGGGTTGCCAGAGAATAGTGATGATACCGAAGAGCAAACACGACGTCTACCAAACACAATGTCTGTTGCAGCACATAGGATGCACACTCTAAGATACGGAGAGAATTCCCACCAGGCAGCCGCATTATATGTTGACCCAGATGCCAGTGAAGGACAAACCCTTGTGACCGCTAAAGTTGAAGGCGGTAAGGCGATGAGTTACAACAACTATTCTGATGCAGATGCCACTTTGCGTTTGTGCCGTTCACTTTCTAGTGATGAATGGCCAGATACGCCACACGCTTGCGTTATTGTAAAGCACAACAACCCTTGTGGTGCAGCGCTTGGAAAAACACAGTTGGAAGCATATGAGGCGGCATTAGCGAGTGACCCTGAAAGTGCATTTGGCTCGATTATATGTGTCAACGAACCAGTAACAATCGAATTTGCAGAAGCAGTAGCTCCTCTATTTTTAGAGGTCTTAATGGCTCCAGAATACCAAGAAGGAACCAAGGAGATTTTGATGGCAAAGAAAAACCGTAGAATCTTGACAATCACTTCACCAAATAATCGCCTTTCGCCTCTGCCGCGCAAGACAGTTCGCAAACCGATTGAAGGGGGATGGCTCATTCAAACCGAAGAAGCCCCTGTTATCGATTGGAATAAGGCCAAAGTTGTCACAGATGCAACACCTTCACAGGAACAGATCGCTTCTATGAAGTTCGCAGTAAGAGTTTGCGAGCAAGTGAAATCTAATGCTATAGTAATGGTTCAAGGCCTAGCAACAGTAGGAATTGGACCGGGTCAAACAAGTAGAGTTGAGGCGGTTAGAATTGCAGCACGTAGGGCTGGCGAGCGTGGCAAAGGTTGCGTATTAGCAAGTGATGCATTTTTCCCATTCAAAGACGGGATCGAGCAAGCGGCTGCTGCAGGGGCTGCTGCAATCGTTCATCCAGGCGGCTCTATTAGGGACCAGGAAGTAATCGATGAGGCAAATGCCCGAGGCATAGCAATGCTATTCACAGGCCATCGATTATTCAGACATTGAGATGAATTATTTACGAGTTTTGACCGCAGTCAAAACATAAATAATTCCCAGAATTCCAACACTTAGAACAGTGATTGCACCAAATCCAAACTCATCCTTCCCACTCCATGAGGAGGTATCGAATAATGTTCCATCGCCTTTTGTAGAAATATACCAAACAAAGTATGCCGAAGCCGAAGACATCAATCCAATCATAGCTGCAATAACTAACTTAACATGGCCAGGAAGAGTTTTGCCAGTAGCATAATATTCGAATAATGCAGAACCGAAAAATCTGTTGGTTAGAGTCCATCTGAATAATTTTTCATTTGATAACGAAAACAAAAATGCTGCTGGAACTGCCCAAGAAACCGTTGGCCACCCCGGAATCCAAATTCCAATAATTGAAAATACAACGAAAATAGAACCCAATCCGACGTATATCCGGCTTTTCACAGGATTACTGACCACGGCATATTTTTCGACAACCGCGTCTACCGATTCTAGACGGTCGCCCATGGGTGCCCCTTTCGCCCACACTTAAGAATCATAGTGTTGCTAAAGCCGAAGGCCTATTGCCAAGCCTGCACTCGCATGTCTATGGCAGAGGATTGGCACCTTCCTAGAATCGGCTCTGTTCAAGACCCGCTCCGCTTAGGGGTTCTAATATCAGGTTCCGGCTCAGGAATGGAGGCTTTATTGCGCCATCAGACGAAAGATGAATGCCGCCACACCACCACTGTTGTCGTTAGCGACAAATCAGATGTCGCAGGATTATCTAAGGCGCAAGATATGGGAGTGGCCGCTATTGTAGTCCCTCTTCCGGACATATCCGACTCCCAGCAAAGAAGATTAGCACACGAGGACGAAGTTAACCAAGTCCTTGCAGACCATGGAGTCGAAGTGATAGTTCTATCCGGCTACATGAGAATTTTGACTCCCTCATTTGTCAAACCATGGGCGGGAAGGTTACTCAATATCCATCCTTCGCTATTACCTGCTTTCCCAGGAGCTCATGCCCACAGAGATGTAATTGCTGCTAAGGCAGTCAAATCCGGTTGCACCGTTCATTTTGTAGATAGCGGGATGGATTCGGGGCCAATTCTCGCCCAGGAAGAGGTCGAAGTATCTCCTTCTGATGATGAGGATTCTTTAGCTGAAAAGGTAAAGCAGAAGGAGCATATTTTGTACCCCGCAATCATCGATCTTCTGTCTGCAGGTAAGATTGAATCTCCATAAACTCCTCAGGAGTATTGACATTTCGAGCCTTGACTCCACCCTCACAGGACGAAATCATTTGAAACAAATCTCTGATTCTAGGCGCTCGTTCAAATTTCATCGACGAATCAAACTTGGCTAGTAGTGGTTGTCGTTTACCATTATCGTCAACAGGAACCCCATCAATTCTTGAAAACAATTCTTCATCTGCAAGATATGCATCACAAGGCGCTAATTGTACGCTACCCTTCAATTGCGATATCACAGATAATAGCGAATCTGATAGATTATCTGCAGAATCAGGAATACACTCTTCATCGAATAATTCTGAGCGTTGCGCAGTACCACACATCACAATAACTCTAGAACAACCAGATTTTCTCATTTCATCTGCAAGGCGTCCCACATTGGAATTAATTAGAGATTTATCACTGCCCATTCGGGAAGATGCCCCCCCTGCAAGAATTATTCCTGTCTGCAGTAAAACACCTCAGTGCATAGAGTCAAGCCCATTCAAAGACAACTCAACTTCGCCCAATAATTCGTGTACTCTAGCAAGTAATGCACGCCTTTCCTTTGACGAGCGAGCTTGAGGTAACCATTCTAGTAACCGACGAATATCTTGAGCATCCCTAGCGACTGTCCAATTGAGAACTTCCTCGAGAACGGGGTCATCTGCAGGGAGAAACCGGTCTGCCATACATAGCCTACTCAACGGAGCAACAAAAACTCACGCATCGAGAGAACGCCTTCTGATACGTTCATACAACTCTCCACCGGGTGGCGCATTGCGTACTAGTTCTGAATAATCCTCTTTCATATCCAAGGAAGCGATCAACATCACATTTTGCATTTGAATAGTATTAGATTTCCATCCAGCCAAGAATTCTTTCGAAGGAACTTCTCTCCCAGAGCGCTTGATTTCTTCTGCCACTTCTAAGACCAAATCAATCGGAATACTTTCGTTGATTAAATCAAGCATTTTTGCCCAAGCATTCCCTTCGGTATTCGCAAGCAATAATCCAACCAATTTGAGATCCTCCCTGCCTCGACGCTTCCATAGGCGCTTGACTAATTCATCACATCTTTCGGAATTACTCGTCAATATCCATGACGCAATTCTGCGCATGGTTGGATCATCGGTCCCAATATGAAAAGACAATCCGCTACTTGCCAGCATCTTATCGGTTATCGACCGATTTACCAATCCTTGGTCACCGCAATCGTAAGCCCTTTTGAGAAACTTTAGTGATTTACGGCCCCTCGGCAAACCCTCGTCGAATAAGGAATCGAGGTCATCGACCAAAATTCCACCTCAAGCACTCTTGGTTCGAACACTATCGAATAAACTACCAACTAATGAAACACTATCTTTGAGGGTTCCAAGCAGTTTATCGACCACATTTTCATCCTCGGTTTTTTGGCGAATCATGTCACGCAAATCCGCTTCGATTCTAGAATGGTCATCGTCATCAATATTGAATTGGTCCCGTAAATGAGCCAAAACAGCGAACTCATCTTTGGATAAGGATGCGTTTACAATAGCTACTTCGAAAACTCTAGTGTAAACCAATCGCTGCTCATTTGGAGTAACGTCCCTTCCTGTCTCAGTATCTCTATTTTCGCGAATAGCAGCATAAACGTCTGCAGGCTCTTGTGCAGAGAGACCTAATGCATTTGCCAACTTAATGATTAGACGCTTTTCCTCACGGGTCAAAACACCATCACGAAGCATTACTTCGGTAGTAGTTCTGAACACACTGAGTGCTCCAACATTATCGCCGCTCACAGGTTAGCGAGAACCTTTTCCCACTTGAACCTCATTGATACTCTTTAAAATCACTATATTGCGAGTTTTGAATAGATAGGGTTCAAGAAGGAGATGGGAGTCGCGAAGTTTGTTCAAATCCAATTCACGACCATGAAATGCACCAAGTTTGGAGCAAAAATGGTCACCCTGGAACTGTGCCGAAAGGCCTACTGCGGGGAGAGTGTCTAGGTTAGAACAAGGAGAGATTCCTATGGCAAAAAAACACAATGGAGGAGGTAAAGGCGGCGGTGGCAAGTCCAACAAAGCTATGAAATACCTCATTAAAGCAGACCTAAAGGTCAACGGAAACGTCCAGCGCAAGGACATTATTGGCGCAATTATGGGGCAGACAGAGGGTCTGCTCGGTGATGATCTCGAACTTCGCAAACTACAACGCACCGCAAGAATCGGACACGTAGATGTTGAAGTCAAGAGTAGCGGCGGCAAGGTAAGTGGAGAAATCCTAATCCCTAGCAGCATGGACAATGTCGAGACAGCAATTATTGCATCAAGTCTTGAAACGATAGATAGAATTGGGCCATGTGCGGCTAAAATTATTGTAAAAGAAATACAAGATGTACGCTCAACCAAGGTTAATGCGGTCATCGACCGCGCAAAGGACCTATTATTGGAAATGGTAAATTCTGGAGATGCAGCTACTAAGACTGTAATCGAAGAGGTTCGCAGCGTTCTAACAGTTGGAACAGCAAAGAACTACCACGGATTAACCTGTGGTCCAAACGTCGAATCAAGCGACTCACTAATTATTGTTGAAGGCAGAAATGATGTTCGAAATCTATTGAATTTCGGCGTTAAGAATGCAATTTCATGCGATGGAGCTGGGACGATTAAGCAAGAATTGATTGATCTAGCAGCAACCAAGGAAAACGTAATCCTTGCAATCGATGGGGACCGAGGAGGAGAAATGTTGTTCCGCCAATTGAATGAAACAATGAAAATTGATTTCGTCGCACAAGCACCAGTTGGTCAAGAATGGGAATTACTTCCTCAGAAAACAGCAACAAAATGCCTCTCTCAGAAAACCGAAACTGCAAAATTTGCAGCTAAACTTCCTGAAGATGAACAAACAGAAGATGCTGATGCTTGGCTCGGCGAGGGGGACAAAGAGGCACCCGCTGAAATTCATGAATACTTTGACCATATAGCGGAACTGAAAGCCAACAACGCGGTTTTCGTGAATGTTGATGGCACAATTTCTGATGCTGTTGGCCCTTCTAAACTAGCGGCTGCAGCTGATGGTGCGGATGGAGCGATTGCGATTGTAATCAATGGCGCAGTAAGCGACAGAATACTTGAAATCGCTTCCAAGGCAGCTATTGAAACAGTAGTTGGAACAAAGGAAGGCAAAGGATTTGCGGCTGTAGACGGCGTCAAAGCCTGGCTTACAGAGAAGCATGCCTGAGCCTTTCACAAGGTGAAGTTTCATCAGCAGACAGTTATCATCGCGCAACATGGGCGATGAAAATCCACTCGCAACCGCACCGGCGCCAGCCGTAACTTCGAATCGAAAATCTGGTGCTCAACTAGCACTGGCCTTGACAGTTTTTGCACTTGTATTGACTTCGAATTCAATCATTAACCAATCCTGGCTAGTTTCTGCAGACACAGATTTGGGATTGATGGGTTCTGAGGATGCTTCGTATGCAGAAATTCACGATTTATGCAAATCTGTTTTTGCAAATGAGACCAACCAAAGCGAACTATGCGCCGTCCCATCCGATTCCCATAACGCAGGTTTCATCGCCACCATAATGCTAATTGTAGGCGCAATACTACTATTCGCAGCTACCGTTATGCAAGTAAGATCTATGATTGGCTCTAATTCTAGACCAGCAAATATCTTGTCAGGAATTGCAGGAATCTGGGTAGGCTTATCTGTGCTAGTTTGGTATCTATTAATGCCAGAAACCGAAACCGACCCAGATTGGGGCCAAGGCTTGTGGATGGCACTAATATCTGCTACCTCAGCGTTTATCGCTGGACAAAGTGGCAAAATCCAATCATGGATTGATGGCCCTCCTAGGATGAGGGCACACGGCGTTAGATCGGGTACAGGAATGTCTGAATTTGTTCTCAAAGAATCGTCATGCGGAGACCACGCATTGTCTATTCTTGTAGATTCAGACTTAGTTCGCGTCGTACGAGTCCATAGGGTTGGGGCCTCATCTTCGATAAAGGATGTTTTAGCGACCCGCAGAGATTCATATACCGGATTTGCTCATCAAAGAATCGATTGGCTAGATGATTTCAAAGGGCTGTGGTGGGTATTATGTGGAGCATCATTAATTTGTTCATTCACGATTAGTACACTATTCTTCATCCCATTTACAATTACATCTTTGCTTGCATTATTACAGTTAATGGACCCAGAAAGATTTGTTGTATCAACAAATTCTGGAAACCATCCATTCTACATTAATCGCTGGCGTTCAAATAGGGAGTTGACCAACCTTGCTATGGACCTAGTAGACGATGCGATGATAGCAGTACTTCGCGGTGAGGATTTAGATACTGAAATGCTTGATGCTAGAGCGGACTCAATCGCTGAAAGATTTAGTGCAGATAGAGACGCCAAGCAATCTCAAGAACAATCCCAAGCAGCAGCTAAAGAAGCATTTGTTGTAGCAGCAAACCCTCCTATACAACAGCAACCAACAAACCCTCCAACAGGGCCACCAGCAAGCAATCCAATGCCAATGCAACAGCCTCCTGTTGTTGAGCAAAGCCAACAGCCACAACAACCAACCCCTCCCGATTGGCAAGAGCCAGTTGCACAAGAGGTTAGTGAGCCAGAACCAGCACCAGCACCAGCGCCGGAACCAGTACCGGAACCAGTACCGGAACCAGTACCGGAACCAGTACAGGAACCAGAACCTGCACCAGCGCCAGAATCAACCCCGCCGGTAAATCCACCATCAGGACCACCTTCAGCTAGACCTACTTCAGCACCAGTAACAATTCCTCCACCGCCAGCGGGCCCACCTTCGGCCAGACCTACTTCTGCGCCGGCAACAATTCCTCCGCCACCTTTGGGCCCACCTTCAGCCAGACCTACTTCTGCACCGGTAACGATTCCACCACCTCCGGCTTTGCCGGCGATGCCCCCGCCTCCAATGGGCGCAGCAATTTTACCACCAATGGCCAACCCAGTACCTTCTGCGCCACCGCCACCAGTTGTAGTTCAAGGAGCACCGAGAGAAGAGAATCTATCGGATGACGAAAAGGACAATTTGTTAGGCGATCTAAGTTCCTGATTAGCGAACTCCACCAGAATTTGCTAACATTACTCGCCGTTTGAGGACATTGACTTCATTGGAAAGCCCTGCGATATCATCTAAGTCAGGCAAGCCGTATTCATCAGCAAGTAATGGAATAGGGGTGCCCGGCCCAGGAATTCTTTCCAATGCTAGGCCTAGTTTTTCAGCATCTTCAATCAAATGCCCCTTTGAGCCACTATGACGTGCCTCTAAGCGAGTTCTAGTCCATTTGGATAACCCATTTGCCAACTCGGCTAGGCTTCCAATCAATGCTAACCTTTCTTCATCCCCCTTGCCACCCTTGGGCATTAGTCTTAGAGATAGACGAAGTAGACGATCTAATCTCATATCTCTAGGCTCCATGCCGACATTAGAGGCCAACGCTCTACGAACAGAGGCTAAATCTCCATTATCAGCATACATATCGGCCTCCTCATTCAACCCTAATGAACGTAGTAAAGAGTCAAGGGCTGATGAATCAACATCTACCGCCTCCTCTATTATTTCCGCCACTACCTCAATTTTCGGATTATGAACATCAATAGTTTCTGACTTTATGAGATTGCTATTTTTCTTTACAAAGGCTTCTTGCTCATGCTCAGGAGTCGTTTGAGTCTCTTCTTCGATATTTTCTTCAACTGCCGTTTCAACAAGTTCTTCTATTGGAGAAGCGTCAATTTCTTCCATCATTTCAGCGGCCACTTCTTGCGTGTCCATTTCTTCTAATATGGCTTCCATTGCATCTTCAACAGTGTTTTGTGGAGCGGGAATCAATACTGGTCTAGAACGCTTTTGCGGCCTCCAGGCAACGAAATTAAATTCTGAATCTACAACTTTCTTTTGTGCTAAATCCATCATTAACTGAGGAATACCTGCAGCTAAGGACCCTAACCTATCCGGGCGGGACAAGTCCATGTTGATGGCAACAGAAAGTTCAGGGTTCCTAGTCCAATCAAGTCCTGAAATTCTCCTACGTAATTGTTCATGCTTTGCAACGTCCTCACGAATACTTGTCATTCGTAATGCAAGACTGAGAGGATTTTCTTCTAGCAATTGAAGAACGGCATCTACTGAAAAACCATTTTGATACCATCCATCAATCTCTTCTTTTATCCGTTCTTCCAATCGTTCAATTGGAATCCCTGAACTATTTCTTTTCAATCTAGAATCACTGATTAATCGCTCAAATTCGGAAAGCGAAAGTGCAGATGTAGAGCGATCTTCAACCAATCCCTTACGAACCAACTCCATCCATTCAGTTTCCAGCATAGAGCGATGTCTAGCACCTCTTCTTGCACGCGAATCTACGAAGTGATTCATCTCATCTAACAAATCTAATCCAAGGTCAAACTCTCTTAGAATAGCAACCCTTCGAACAATCTCTTCTTCTCCATCTAATGATGCATCCAAAGCCATTAGAGATTCTATCAATGCAGCAGCAGAATTGTAACGCCCGTCTTCACGCTTCAACCAGGCAATTGCACTTCTTGGCTCCTCAGCAACTCTCGTCCGCCAAACATCCATCGCAAACCCTCGATCTTCCCACGAACTGATTATTTGCATTCCATGCAATTCTAATTCTCTCCATTCTTGGTCTAACGAATCTACTAAATCTACAAATTCTTCTGTAAAATCAAGACGGCCAGCAAGAGTGACATTCCCACATTTATCTGGCCATAGTGTAGCAAAATCATTCCACCGTTCTAAGGCGCGTAAATGAACTTCAACCGTTTTCTCGATTTCAGGAAGTCCAGCCTCCCAATCTAGCAAATCTTGCGGCAAGATTTCTCCCCCATTAGGGAAAACAATACCCATGATTTTCCATTCATCAATTATGGATGTAAGTGAATTTAATCTACCTGATAAATTATCAATTATGGCATTCACTTCAGTAGTGATGTCATCATCTCTTTTAGATAATAACCGGTTTGCTAAATCATCGTCAAATGGTCTGATTTCCTTTTCGATTCGAAGGCGGTTTTTCCTTGCTTCATCTGCTCTAGATTGTAGAGAAGTGAGGTGTTCAAGAGCGTCATTAATTTTCATTTTCCTAGCCTTAGAGGCATCTATACCATCCTTGCTAAGCAAGTCAATCATTTCATTGACAACCTTACGGCGACGCTTCTCATCTCCTTCAATTTCATCAAGCATTGAAACGATAAGAGATTCGCTACTAACATCATCAAACAATATCATGAGCGGCTGGCATGCAGAGAAGGAAGAGGGGTCAAGGACATTAAGTCGTTTTACAATAGCACTTAGGTTACTTCTCCGACCCCGCTCCGACCAACGCTCTTCAGCACGATGCACATATGGCTCCCAAGGCCGGTTCAACGAAGCGTCCTTATTCCATTTCTCTACCAGCATATCGGTATTAGCAACATCATCTAAATCGCTCAACCATCCGCCTTTCTTTTCTCTAGGCATAGTTGAATCGATAACCCTTCTTCTCAGGATTCTATTACGGGACACCATACTATCAAATTGAATCAATAATTCACTGGCTAGGGCAGGTTCAGCCCTCAACGAATTACGAAAAGATTCGACATCAAAACCCTCGTGAGACCACGCCTCAAGGCGCTCATTCCACCAGTGGATATCGTCCAATCTCCTCACCCCGTGGCCCTACTGGTTGGTGTAGGCGTTTGAACTTACCTTAATCGCTGGCCCAAGACTATACTTTCGGCAGATGTCAGGGGGTCGCGGAAACGCTCTCTCGCGCAAGTGTCGCGTAGGAGAGCATATAGCCTCAAGAAAATGGCTGGGCGTTGATGGACCCGATCACCGTCTCGATGGGACTCGGTTTGTTTGCAGTAGGAGGGGGTTTGGGCTGGTGGCTCACAAAGACTCACGAAACACTGGACGGACTGGGCGATGGCATGATCCTCCTGCAGGAAGCGCAGGCGTCCACCTCAGCCATGATGGGCAAGAGGTTGGATGGACTAGAAACAAGCATTCAGCGCCTTGTCGCTGGCCTTGATGGTGTGCGATCAGCACACCCAGAATTGGATGGAACAATTCTGGCATACGAAGCGCTACAAGGACAGGGCGAATCTATTGCAGCACTGGAAACATTGGTTGCTGGAATTGCACTGGATGCAGACCACGAGACAAGTCCATTGTTAGCACCTGGCCCGGCCAGACTTGCAGTATCTTTACTCGAAGCGATCGATGAGATGGACTATCTCTCCGCTCCAGATTCTAGGCGTATTGCATTAATCGCATTAGAAAGCGGAAGAATCTCTCGTGCCAGAGATTTACTCTTACAATCTCATGCATCGGTACCTGGAGACGATGTTACACTACGAATCCTAGAGCACACAGCCATTCTTTCAGGAGATGTCTATGAGCGCCGCCGTTGGCTGGAGGAAAGATTAGCACTAAATCCAGATAGCCCTGAATTATTGCGAGCACATGCCCATCTGCTTGCAACTATGGGAGATGAAGATGCTCACAAAGACATCATGCGCCTTGAAGCACTTGGTGTTGACACCCCTGCTGACCGCTCCCTACTTTCGGGATTACGTCAACGTGCAGGAGCACGCTCAGAAGCATTAGAAGCAATCGAAAGCGCCCTCGAAGAGGACCCGTCTCGCTCAGAAGATTGGTGTGCTAGAGGAGAGATACTCTTTGCTCTAGAAGAAAAAGGCAAAGCCCTAGAGAGCGTTGACAAGTGTCTTGAATTGGACCGACAAAACGGAATGGCTTGGGCTGTACGTGCTAAGGTTCTATCAGAAAGCCATGGTCGCTCATCAGAAGCTCTCAAAGCAGCAATTCACGCCGTTGCATTGGATGCAGGCGGTACGGAATTGGTTATGCTAAAATCAGACTTGCTTGAAGCTAGTGGAGAGCAAGTTAAATCCGACGAAGCCCTTGAAAAGAGCCTAGCAAAGCACTCTACCGACGGTCATCTAAGAGCAGCAATAGCCAGCCGCCGTCTATTACAGGGACGTCATACTGAAGCATGGGATATATTGAATTCAACCCCAAGTGAAGTGACCCACCCCGACCTATGTGTGGTCGAAGGACGAATGCATCTTGCTAACGCAGACCGGCTACGCGACGGAACTGGCGATACCGACCAATCTCTACTTGCAGATGCAGCAGAATCATTCGAAGCGGCATTGGAAATGGATAGAGAATCCGGAATCGCATGGCTAGGATTGGCGCGTGTACAACGATTACTCGGTAAAGGAGATGAGGCTAATGAGACCTTAACTAGGGCTCGCAGGTTACTGCCTGATGAAGATCCAAGTGCAGCTGCAGAATCCGCATTACTTTGTCTAGACAAAGGGGATTTAGCAGGAGCAACACAACATATCGATGCAGCCTCTATTCGTGGAGAAGGTGCAATAGTGTCCTATGTTAGAGGAAATATTGCAGCAAACCAAGGCCATCTAAAGGCAGCACAAACCCACTTTGATGAGGCGATAAAGATCGACCCAACACATGTACGTGCTCGCTTGAATAGAACCAGTATTCACATGGCAATTGGTAATGCACAAGCAGCGCTTGATGATTCAAACATCTTATTGGAGTTAGCACCAGGGCTAGCATTGGCCAAATTACGTCGTGCTGAAGCAAATATGATGCTGTCCAATTGGGACGAGGCCAAGCAAGACCTGGAGCAAATAATTACAGATGCACCACACCATTATCATGCACTAACACAGTTAGCAGCGTGTTTCATCTCAATGCAAAGGCCAGAGAAAGCGGAAGTTCCACTTAACGATGCTTTACGATTGGCTCCAGACCATACCGACGCTTGGCACCAAAGAGGATTATTGTATCTTGACTGGGGCCGCGAAGAAGCCGCTCTAAATGACTTCGAGGCTGCAGTTCGCTGTGATGGTAACCATCTCGATGCTCGCTTACACATAGCAGCAATTCACCATGAAGCCGGAAGATTCGTCGAAGCTTCTGGTGCTTGGAAAGGCGTTTTGGCAATCGAGCCAGAACACGCAGTTGCTCGTAGAAGACGAGAAGAATGCGATATGGCATTAGCCACAATGTGATATGCGATAACCAACACGCAATGTCATGGGATACGAACCTGGTGACGTAGTAAGTGGATTCAATCTACCAAATGCAAATGGTGGAGGAGAAGTTTCACTCGATGAAGTAATGACTGAAGTTGGAGCAGTAGTTGTGTTTGAATGCAACCATTGTCCATATGTTGTTGGTAGCATTAACAGAATAAATAAGGCAGCAGCAAAGGCTTCTGAACTTGGAATGGGGTTTGTAGGAATCAATTCTAACGACCCAGTTGTCTATGCAGAAGATTCCTTTGAGAACATGGTAAAGCGTGCCGATAAGGGCATGCCCTATCCTTACTTACATGATGCTAGCCAAGAAGTAGCCTTGTCTTGGGGGGCAAAGAGAACCCCGGAATTCTACCTTCTAAACGGAGAAGGAGTTGTTGTCTATCGGGGCCGACTAGACAATTCTCCACGCAATGCAATGGAAGCGACAACTAGAGATCTTGCAGATGCAATGGATTCACTTTCTATGGGCGATTTACCACCCGTTAACCGCACCGAATCAATCGGTTGTAGCGTGAAGTGGAAACTATGAGCGGCTGTATGCGGCAGTGTGATTGGGACGAGAATCAGGTCTGCAGGTCATGTGGAATTAATTACGCACCACCTAAACCACTACGCCCATTTCATCTTGCTTTTCCAGTGGACGACTTGGCAACAGCCAAGAAGTTCTATGTCGAGACTTTAGGATGTTCAACCGGACGAGAAAAAGAAGAATCATGCGTTTTCAAATTCTATGGCCACCAAATAGTAGCGCATTTAGTTCCAAGGATGCCCGAACTATCCACCAGCCCAGTTGACGGCAAACAAGTACCAGCAATGCACTTTGGAATCGTAATGGAATGGAAGGATTGGCACCAACTCAAAGCAAAATTTGAGGCAGATAATATCGAGTTTGCAATCGGTCCTTACACTAGGTACGAGGACCAACCGGGGTCACAAGCTACAATGTTCATCATAGACCCATGCGGCAACCACCTTGAGTTCAAATCCTTCAAGGATGACTCTGCAATCTTCGACTCAAACTGGTAAGAAGGGGTAGCGTCTGTATCGGCCACGGAATCCTCTGTATCGGAAAATAAAACACAGAGGGTTTTCGGATGAAGCCTTGCCATTTATTCGAGTCGATTAGTTACCTTTAACGAAACCGTACTTTGAGATTGAGTTTTGTTAACAACACTAAGTACTCGCTGTTCTAAGGTTTTTTACATGGAAACCGAAAATAAAGGTCTGACATTGGAATTACTGCTGAAAATAAACGCCGCCTATCTCATGATTTTCGGGATTGGGCTGGTATTTGGTGGTAAGTTATTTCTCGAACTGATTGGTCATTCGACCACATCAGATGGGATGGTTAACGTAGGGATGTGGGCAGGAGGTGCGGTGTTCGGTATTGCAATGCTGAATTGGACCGCTGAATCATTCACTGGTGAGAACCTGAAGCCATTTGGAATGATGCAATTCTACATCTGGCTTCCATTAATCATCATCAACATCTACACTCTTGCAACAGGCGTCATTGATCCAGGTATGAATATGGTCACAGCAAATCTACCCTGCGTGCTCGTTATCGCCGCCCTCTTCTACATGAAGTCGAAGGATTGAGTAATCATACAACCCATGCGAAACCCTCTGAAACGACGGGTGTACAATGGGTAGCGTCTGACAAGACCCACTGCAAGCCCTTTGATTGGGTCAGAACGAATCAGTCGTCTTTAACGGTCTACCCCCTACTGAA
>NZFU01000001.1 GCA_002689345.1 Methanobacteriota archaeon
CCATGGTCAATATTGGAGACACCGCACCAGCCTTTACCCTGAAAACCACCGACAAGAGTGACGTAAGCCTTGCTGACTACAGCGGGAAAACGGTCATTCTGGCATTTTATCCAGGGGCATTCACAGGAGTTTGCGACAAAGAGATGTGTGCTTTCCAGGGCAATCTAGCAAAGCTCAACGACAGTAATTCAACCGTTTTGGGAATCAGTGTTGACTCTCCTTGGGCTAACGCTGAGTTCGCTCGAAAGTATAACCTTGAGTTCACTTTACTCTCTGATGTCGACCGCAAGGTAGTCAACGCATATGATGCAACATTCGTAGGTCTTGGTGGCATTGAAGGATATGTTACTGCAAACAGAGTTGTTATTGTAATCGACAAGGAAGGGATAGTACAACATCGCTGGGTTGCTGAAAACCCTGGTGTCGAGCCTGACTACGACGCTGTAGTTGCCTTCGCTGCATCTCTGTGAAGTTACACACAATGCAAAGGGTAGCGACTGTACTGGGTAACTGAACACCCATTGTACTCCTCTATAATGTCTTGAGTTGATTTCACCCATTAATTTGACCATCATCTGATTGGTCATTAGGGTCACTCATATTGTCAATTTCATCTCCGTCATTGACTCCACCGCCATCTGTATCTGCATTATTCGGGTCTGTGCCATAACCATATTCTTCTAGATTGGTTAAACCATCACCGTCAGCATCTACACCTGCATCGTTTGGATCATTAGGGTCGAGGCCATTATTTGACTCCCATACATCTGGCATACCGTCACCATCAGTATCGGTATTGTCAAAAGTATCGAGATAATCTGGAATGCCATCATTGTCGCTATCAACAGTTCCTTCAACAGAATCTGGAATTCCGTCACCGTCACTATCATCATCCAAGTAATCTGCCTTCCCGTCACCATCGGTATCTACATTTCCTTCAACTGAATCTGGAATGCCATCACCGTCACTATCTAAGTCTAGGTAATCTGGAATTCCATCGCCATCGGTATCTACATTTCCTTCAACTGAATCTGGAATGCCGTCGCCGTCACTATCTGTATCAAGGTAATCTGGAGTGCCGTCTCCATCACTATCCACGTTTCCTTCTACAGAATCAGGAATACCATCATCGTCGCTGTCAGTATCTAAGTAATCTGGAGTTCCATCCCCATCAGTATCTACTGTCCCTTCAACAGAATCTGGAATGCCATCATTGTCACTATCTGCTGCTTGATTTGAATCAAGGTAATCTGGAATGCCGTCACCGTCACTATCAACAGTTCCTTCAACAGAATCTGGAATACCATCTCCGTCACTATCTAAGTCTAGGTAATCTGGAATACCATCTCCATCGGTATCAACAGTTCCCTCTACAGAATCTGGAATACCATCTCCGTCACTATCTAAGTCTAAGAAATCTGGAATTCCGTCGCCATCGGTATCTACATTTCCTTCAACTGAATCTGGAATCCCGTCGCCATCACTATCATCATCTAGATGATTTGGAATTTGGTCTCCATCCGGGTCTGCATCTCCTTCATCTGCATTTGAAATTCCATCATTATCGTTGTCTAAATCTTGAGTGTCATCAAGTTGGCCATCGCCATCAGTATCAAAGTCTCCTGCACAATATTTTAGTGCAACATAATCCACACTAGTATCATCTTGAATTAAGAAATCCAAGAAACCTTGGTCGTTCATTTCTTGAATAATACTGTTAGTTCCGTAATTCAATGATGTAGCTGAATTAAACAGATGGCCCGTGGTATGTAGATGACTTAGATGCAGAGATATTGTCAGGCCCCCTCCTGAATTCATCTGAGTAGTAATTCCAGAATATGGATAGCTGAGTATCTGGCTCTGTGTGTTGAATGTAGAATCCAGAACTGTTGGTGCAGTTTCATCCCAGTAATCGCCCTGTGTTATAGTATCAGAGTTGTGATAAGGGTATGTTACAGGTGTTGCCATTTCTTGAGTAAACCCTAGATGGATAGTATCTGTTCCTAGATTGCCTCCTCCAAGGAACTTTACTCCAAAATCAATACGAGCATCGACGATATTGTTTGGTAATCCGATGAAACTGGTCATCAACATTTTATTGGCAGATAATTCATCGAAAGTCGATAATGTCGCTTGACCGTTGTTTGCACCCCAACTAGACCAAATTGGTTGGACTGCCGAGTTTGAGCCTATTCTTGCGTACGAGTTCGTTTGCCAGTCGATAATACCAACTAACGAATCACGCGGCTGAGGAAGAGGATCTGTTATAGCGGGGTCAAAGCTGTCGAGGTCCCCATGGATTATTTCAATAACATCGCCCGCTAAATATGATGGCGAAAGTGGATTTTCCCAATCTTCACACGGCATTGGTAGTGTGTCTGATGACCAAGTCTTATCCATACAGACCTCTAGTTCAACATAGTCAACCTCCTGGTCATTTTGAACAATAATATCTAGATAACCTAGTGTGTTTAGTATCGAAATTAGATCTGTAGTACCTGCAGCCAACAATGACAAATCCCCCATTCCTGTTGTAGGCAATTCATCAAGATGTAGTGTTTGAGTCAGCGTTGATGGAGGGTCTGCTGCTTGTCCGATTGGAATATCCCACTGTGGATATGCTGCCATGTCATCACTAAATAATAAAATTAGATTGGCAATATTTGGAGCCTCGGTTGGAATTGTTCGTGTTTGGATTGTTAATGAGGCATCGACAATTGTAAATGCCGCTATACTACCGAACTGATGGGCAACTGATGCTTCATTCAAATCATCGTCTGTACCCTTCGTATATGTTGCAATATTCAGAAGGTTTGGGGTGACTACGGGTAGTGGAGATTCTGCAATAGCGGGGTCCCAATTATCATTTGTCCCTAATAAGAAACTGTAGCTTGAGTACGGTTCAGGGCAATCAAAGGAACCTGGGTAAGAATTGGCAGGGGGCCGAACACAGATCTCAAGTTCAACATAATCTACCTGCTGAGCGTCTGAAACTACTATGTCGATATAACCGAGTGTGTTTAGTGCTGAAATTAGACTTGTAGTGCCTGCGACTAATGTAGATAGGTCTCCTGCTCCACTTGTTGGTAACTCATCTAGGTGCAAAACCTCAGTCATACCATATGGAGAATCCGCTGTTTGCCCGATGGGAATATTCCAAGTTGGGTATAGAGTCATATCATTGTGGAACATCAGTTGAAGAATATCTGAATTCGGAGTCATGCCAGTAATAGTACGGGTCTGAATTGTTATCTTGGCGTCAACGATTAATTGTCCACCTAGATTACTGAAATGATGTGCAACTGGAGCTTCGTTCCAAACACTGTCGGTATCTTTCGACACAAGTACAATTCCCATCAAGTTAGTAGGGACATTTGGCAATGGAGCCTCTGCAGTATTCGGGTTCCAGTCGTCATTAGTTCCCAATTGGAATGTCGAAATCGTATTTGGTAGCGTGCAATCAAAGGTTCCTCCTACCTTAGAACCATCGGCTTGGCCGTTGATTATATCTGGGTCAACATCATCTAAGCAGCCTGCAAATGAGGACAATACAAAAATTAAACTTAACAATAAACTTCTCTTCATAGATAATAATGATTCACGGTAGCATTTGTTTCTTTTGCCTGCGAACAATCATTTAGAGGAATAACTGATTCATTCAAACGGGTCGAGGTGAATTAGTTGTTCAACATCGATTCGCTTGTAGCCTCTCTCTTCGGCATCTTTACCGGCGCGAACTAACATTCGACGCATCCAACCAAGCATCATCAAATCCTTCATTCGGTCTAATGATTCGATAAATACCGCAGGGTTTCCACCGAGTTGAGCATGTTCACGAATGTTTTGGCCGGTCTCATCGACCACCTCATAATACCATAGAAGTAATTCTTCAACTGCAGCATCTGTAATCTGCATACCTGCAAATGATTTTGCCATTCTTCTCAATGCTAGAGGGGTTAAGGCTGAGCCGCTAATCTGGCCTTCAAGGACATCTTCTTCAACTTCTTCTGCGGAAGTTGTTTCTTCAGTTTGGGCATCGGATTCGACAGTAGATGTAGTTTGAATATGGCGTGGTTTTATGGTACTGACTCGATCTTTTGCTGCTGCCATTTCTGCATGGTTTAGTACGCGCTTTAGGTAAGTTTCGAGGTGTTCGATTCCTGCTTGAACTGCCTGTGAGCCTACACTCTCTAAATCTGATAGTCTTTCGATCATCAACTCTCTAGTACGATTATAATTCAAACGAGTTCGATTCGTATCATCTAGAGTTTTCTTGTCAGGAGTTGCTGCAAGGGTTGCAGATTCCATTGCCGGCACCATTTTGTCAATTTCTGCAACTAGCATCTCAACTAACTGTTCTTTGACTGCTCCGGAAAGTCGCATTTCTGTAAAACCAGAAGATACGAAGCCGATATGACTTGTTGAATACGGCTTGGCCATCTACTCCACCAGTCCGTCCTCACGGCCGATGGCTTGTGAGACTTCCCATGCATGCAAACATTCGTGCCCGCCGAGAAAACCACCTGCTTCTCTAGCAGGTCCAATGAATTCTGATGCGCAAAATTGGCAAAATACATGTGCGATTATTTCGTTAAAGTATGTTCCATTTTGAGTGACTCTTTTGACAATTCTCTTTCCGACGTCGGATTCGTTCCAATCACTCATTTTTTCAGTAAAGTCCTCGTTCAGTATAATTTTTTCAGCCATATAATCACCATTCTGTAATCCAAGGAATCGCTCCATCTGCAGTTATTGGGTGCATCCCTTCTTCGTCTCGAACCCAAGTATCTTCACTACCAATACTACCGTCCGGATGAACAACCTTTGGCTCAATTGCCATTGTCCCTCCAATTGGTAAAGGACGGTCAAAGCCTTCAGCGACGACTGGAGATTCGTCGAGTTGTAATCCAACTGAATGACCTAAGAAACGTGATTGATCTGGTGCCATTCCCATAAGGTGGTCGCCATGGCCTAATTCCTCTGCCAGTGCAAGACCTTGTCTCCAAGCTTGTGAACAATCTAAGCCCTGGTCCAATACATCTACAACTTCTTCCTTTACAGCAACCATATCTTCCAAGCGTTGTTCCCATTCATTTGAGAGAGTTCCGGCTACGAACATTCTCGTTGTATCAACAACATATCCCCTGTGAAGATGAACTAGGTCAACCAATACAGGTTCATTGGCCTTGATTGTGGTGAATCCGCTTCCCATTGATGACATCGGATGTGGACCGGTTCCACCTATTGCTGAATCGAAGAAAGATGGGATTCCTCCTGCGCGACCTGCTACGATTACTCCTCTATCGCACTGGAGAGGGAATCGTCTCATCTGAACATTTCCGCCGAATCCTGCGGCTCTGCTTACCGCTTCTGCTGCTGCAACCAATTCGATTTCAGGAACTCCTTCTCCACCGACAGCAGCGACCGCTTCAAACATCGACATTTGGATCTCTGCACCATCTGCCATCATCTGTAATTCCCACTGACTTTTGACTTCCCTTTGAGAATGAACAATTTGTGTGCAATCATCTTCAGCTCCAACTTTTGAAGCGAAACGGGATGCAAAGCCGTGAGGTAGTTCCCCGAATTGCATGGATGGCTTACAACCGATCTGCTCGGCAAAAGTTGCCATTCTAGGGAATTTTTCTATGGAGTGTGGAGAATCGCCATCTCCGGATTCGTGTACGGCTCTTGCGAGTGAGCGTCGAACAAATAGCCGCGATTCGCCTTCTGCGGTTACCAATAAGGTACCATTTTGTCGCCCCCCCGCATAGTAGTAAAGGTCGACTGGAGTTTGTATTAATGCGGCTTCATGGCCCGCTTTAGACAATCTTGCAGCCAGTTCTTTCTGCCTTGATTCTAACTCGCTGACCGGCACTCGCCAATCTTCACCTTCAGGGCCAACAAGTGTCGATAGTTCGCCCTCCATGTATCATTGGTGAAGTCAGTAGTTCAAAACGACTTCCGTTAGAGGTAAGACATATATCGTGCCACCAATACCGTCAAACATGCATACAGCAGCGAAAGTGATGTTAGCCGTGGGTGCGGTCCTATGTGCCATCGGTGCAGGGATTTGGATAATGGGCGCGGATTCTGTTGAATTTGATATTGAAAATGATGCAGCATATGATGGGACGAGTGGCACATGGGATTATCCAGATGATGACTATTTCTCAGTATATGTGAAAGATGGCACTTCGTGCAGTGGCTTCTCAGCATCAATGACCGATGAAAATGGCTCTAGTGTTGACTTTTGGGGAAGTGACAATATCGAAATCATGCCTTGTGAAAGTTGGAACTCAACTGGTGATGGTTTCATGGACATCGGCTACATTAACGCAGACGGCCCTGGTGAATACACCATGGAATCTTCTAGCAAGATATACGTCGTAGGCGTAGGTGAAGAATTAGGAGAAGCTGTTGGAGGCATATTTGCTATAATGGGCTCATGGATGGTTCTTTGCTGTGGAGTATCCTTCCTATTCCTCGGAGGAATCTTTGCGCTCACTTTGAAAGAAGGCGGCAGCCAAATGGTGGTCGTTCAGCAACAGATGCCGGGTATGGTAGTACCTGCTGTAACACATATGTCCTCTCCTCAATATGAACAACCAGTTCAGTATCAAGCGCCTGTCCAGGAGATGCAACCTCCTCAAGGCGGATTGTGATTATTCGGTTTTCACAACTACGGGAACATAAGCCTCTGTGGCCTCAAGACGTTGTTCAGCGATAGCACAATATTCCGGTGAAAGGTCGCAACCAATGTATTTGCGCCCAGTCATTTTTGCTGCAACTGCGGTTGTGCCTGAACCAAGGAATGGGTCCAAAACTACATCGCCAGTAAATGTGAACATCTCGATACAACGCTTAGGCAATTCTACTGGGAATGGAGCAGGATGATTTACTCTCTTTGCAGATTCGGTTGAAAATGACCATATCGATTTGGTCTGCTGAATGAATTCATCACGCCCGATCGTATCGATTCTCCCCTCAGCTCTTTCTTGCTTAGTTCGAGGCAATTTGTAATCGCCTTTTGAAAAGATTAGCATGTATTCGTGAATATCCCTTAAACATGGATTAGAGGCGGATTGGAAAGAGCCCCAAGCGCAGGATGAGCCTGCACTTGCAGACTTATCCCAGATGACTTCGCCCCTGTGCATAAATCCAATCTCATGCATTATCAAATTGATATGACTGGCCAATGGAATGTATGGCTTGCGTCCTAAATTGGCCACATTAACAACCATACGGCCACCGGGTGATAAGACTCGATAACATTCAGCAAATACTTCGTGTAATAATCCTAAATATTCTGTTAATGAAAGGTCTTCATCGTAAGCTTTGGAGGCATTATATGGTGGTGAAGTAACTACAAGGTGAATACAGTTATCTGGAATTGGTAAGGATTTAGAATTACCATTGATGACTATGTTTTCTAATTCCTTGGGCAATGATTGACCATTACCTACATCTCTGTTTGAAACAAGAGTATCATACATTCTCGAATTATAATAGATCGAGGAATCATGTCCTTCTCTCTTTGAGACACCGAACGAAGAGGTGGTGGTTTGTGCACGCTTTCGAGGTCCTTCCAAAGAATCCTCGCGCGCCATGGCTGTCATCGTTCAACAAGGGTATATGAGATTTCGCGCCTTTGTCTTGTGATGGACGCGCGTTTGAACCGGTCTAATCAAAAACCGTAAGCGTGTCGGATTGATTGATGGCAAAGGTCCTCACCCTCGACGAGGTCGACCTTGAAGGGCGTACTGTTCTGGTGCGCGTTGACATCAATTCTCCTCTAGACCCTGAAACCAACGTGTTCCTAGACGACACACGTATCAGAAGAATTATTCCAACTTTGAACAAATTGTCAAAATCTAAGGTTATTCTTCTGGCTCACCAATCACGCCCTGGAAAAAAGGATTTTACCTCAACTCTGGGGCATGCTAGAGAATTGGGTAGATTGCTTGGTAGAAATGTAAAATGGGTCGATGACATCTATGGTAAAAGAGCCCTTACGGCAATCGAAAGTCTCGAAGATGGCGAATTACTGATGCTAAACAACGTACGTATGGATGATGAAGAAGTCAGCACCAAGGGTGACTTGGATACGATGGCACAAACCTCGATTGTACAAAATCTATCTATGATTGCTGACGCATTTGTCAATGATGCATTTGCATGTGCTCATCGCAGTTCGCCATCGATTGTAGGGTTTACCAATACACTACCATGTATTGCTGGTGAGTTAATGAATTACGAATTAACAAAATTAGCCCAAGCCCTTGAAAATCCAAAGAGACCATGTATCGCAGTCCTTGGAGGAGTAAAGGTTGATGATTCGGTTATCGTTGCTGATAATATGCTTCGAGGGGATATTTGTGACCACATTTGGGTAACTGGAGGTGTGGCCAATCTTTTCCTTTACATCTCAGGAATAAATATCGGTGAAATCAATATTAATTTCCTGAAAAATGAACTTGGCGATGCGTGGAATGAAACTATTTCCAAAGCGAGTGGTTTGCTAACAGATTTCCCCGAATGTATCATCATGCCGAGTGATGTTGCATTGAATATAGCAGGCAATCGAGTAGACCATTCGATTACAGATTTGCCAATCGATGGATCAATATTTGACATGGGAATTACAAGCATCCAATCATTGTCTAAAGCGATTAAGAGTGCTGGAACAATTATTCTAAATGGTCCTGCAGGAGTATTCGAAATGTCAGATTTCGCTCTTGGCACAGTTGAAATGTTGAACGCCTGTGCTGAAAGTAATGGATATACTGTGATGGGAGGTGGCCATACAGCCACTCTAGTCAGTCAGCGAGGATTGGTGAGTAAGATGGGGCACGTGTCTACTGGCGGAGGGGCATGTCTAGACCTCTTAGCAGGTAGAACTCTTCCAGGGCTTGCTTCCTTAGAGGAATCAGCTAAGCAATTTCGATTCTCGATATCAAAGCCTCTAGACCATCAATAATCAAATTGCCAAGATTGACATTTGAATGCTGATTGGCCTTACCATGGACGAGGCCTCGGTGCGCTATACCAACGCGGTCCTAGTTGATGATGATCAACAGATACGCCTTGGCGATTTCTTGCTTCATTCTGATGGTTCTTGGTCAGCCTCAAAGGGTGACGAAGACGTAGTTCACAACCTTGACGGTAGTAAAAAATTGATTACTCGTTCCTTCCAAAATTGGCATACTCACTTGCCTATGCAACTCAATGCGAGGGATTTCTCTGACGGTCTTCCTCTTCAAGAATGGTTAGAGAAGTCAATCTTCCCAACCGAGATGGGCTTAACCAAAGAATATGCTAGAATTGGAGCGCTTGCATCCGCGCTTGAAATGATCAAAACAGGCTCAACCTTTGCTTGTGACATGTACCACTTCCCTGAATCGATTGTCTCTGCTCTAAACGAGGCTGGTTTGAGAGGCATTGTTTGTGGACCCCAAACTCAATGGCCGCCTCAAGATGGTGGCGATGATGGTTCTGTAAAGAGAGAATTAGAATCACAACTTGCATCCAACAAGCTAGAAAATAAAGTTCAGTATGGAGTTGCAACCCACGCTGTTTACACATGTGACGAAGATACCCTTCTGGGTGGAAAAGAACTGGCTCAAAAGCATGATGCTCACCTTTCAATTCATATTTCTGAGACTCGTAAAGAAGTTGCTGATTGCCATTCAAAAACAGGTATGTACCCTGTTGAATACTTAGACAGCATCGACTACTTTATTCCTGAACGAACAATCTGTGCTCACGGATCATGGGTCAAGAAATCTGAGATGCGCACAATGGCAGCAAGAAAAGCAATCCTTGCTCACTGTCCTTCCTCTAATATGAAACTAGCATGCGGAGGAACTGCTTCACTTCCAGCATACAAAGAGGCTGGCGTAGAAGTGCGCTTAGGCACAGATGGGCCAGCTTCAAGCGGCTCAGGCCTAGACATGGCTCACGAGGCCCGTATGGCGTGCCTAGTACAGCGTCATGACCATTGGGATGCATCAGCACTCCTAGCCAGGGAAGCGTTTGCTATGGCAACCACTGGTAGCCAAGATTGGGCTGTATGGAATCTGAATGATATTCGAATGAGCCCATATGGTAAAGATAACGAAAGGCACATCTCGAATCTAATTTACAATGGTGGCCAGTGTCTTGACTTGTGGGTTGAAGGTAATCCATTGATGCAATCAGGAAAAGTTACAACCATCGATGAGGACAAACTCCTAGAAACCTTCAACGAAGCAGTCAATCAATACTACTCACTGTAATCCTATGACACACCGTGAAGAGCGTCTAACGGAACCGGTTTTTATTGAGATTGTAGTTTTCATCATGCTGTTGTTGACGCTCTTCTATTGCAGCCTGAGTTAGAATATCTGGAGCAATGAATCGGCCTCTACCGTGCTTATCATTAGCAATTTTCTGTTGCTTAGCAATCTCTTTTTGCATTTCTGCTTCCTCTTTGGCCTGATTAGAGCCCTTGACATATTTCCTTTGTATCATTACTGAATTAAAGAATAATGCAAGTCCTATCAACTGGGTATTTGGGTCCATAATACTAATCTCGGAAGGTATCTCTCCATTCATCACAAAATAACCGTAAATTAGCAGTAAAGTTCCCAGGGCTGCAGAACCGAATAAATACAGATTCTTACGCATATACCGGTTGATTAACCAAGATACTCCAACTAGGATTCCTCCTACCATTTCAGTACCTACATCATACCCATTAGCTTCGACCATCGATACTATCCACAGCATAATATGAAGAGAAATATATGCGGTCAAAGCAAGAGACATTAGGCTAACTGTCATGAATAATATTACTCCACAAATCACAGTAACCATCAGGGTAAAGTCCCCCTCAGATAATGAGATGAAACCACTCAAGTTCTCAAACAGAAAGGTGCTTGATAGTTGCCCGATTGCACAGCCGGTAAGAAAGGATAGTATCTTGATCTTCTTAGCCCCTCTTAGCATCAAAAAAATGCCAAGACAGAACAATATTACACCAAAGGTAGGCCCTGCCCAAGTATCAAAACGAGACCAAAATTCGCCGCTGATGTCCATCGTTTCACATCATCCAGAAACTCAGTGCTAAGATTGTATAACATGCTAGAAGCATCGCGCCTTCAAGCCAATTCGTATTGCCATCATTTAGAATTGAATTGGCGACTAATACAGATAGGAACGTTGCTGCTGTTTCTAGTGGTCCGAATTCTAAAGAGAGATCTACTCCCATTACCCAAGCGAAAACTACCATTAGAGGAGCCACGAATACTGCTATCTGAACGCTAGAACCAATCGCGATTGCTAAAGACAAATCCATCTTATCTTTTCCAGCCACAATAACTGCGGTGAAATGCTCGGCTGCATTACCAAAGAATGGTAGTAAGATTACACCGATAAACAGGGCAGGCATTTTCAATTCAGAAGCCGCAGAATCGATTGAGTGGACAAGAACTTCTGCCATCCATCCAACCAAGACTGTGGCAACAATCAGTAGAGTCCACGCATCTTTGTTGGTCATCTTTGGCTCATCGTGCTCAATATCTGCTTCAGGTGCAAACATGTGAGCATGAGTCTTGAGTTGGAAAAGTAATGCAAGGCCATACATTATCAACAAAACAAGTGATGCATAGCGCGATAATTTGAGGATACTATCGGCGTTTCCCCCACCGATATGAACCGCCGCTGGAATAAGCATTGCAAGAACTGCTAACAGCAATAGTGAGCCGCTCATGCTTAGTGCTGATTGATTGAAACTTTGCTTACGATGGTTTATTCCCCCCCACAATAAGGAGAGACCTAGAACTAACAATAGATTACCGAGAATGCTTCCTACCAAGCTTGCTTGAACAACTGTGATCATTGTATCTGCCTGATCGGCATAATTTGCTGCAGTATAGATTGCTAAACCTGCGATTATAATTTCAACGGCATTACCAAAGGTTGCATTCAATAAACCACCTAAAGATTCACTGGTTCGTAAAGCGATCTCTTCGGTTGCATGACCCATTAGTAATGCAAGAGGCATTATAGCAATCATCGAGAAGATGAAACTCATGCTATTATCATTAGAGACCAATGAAAAATATACTGTTATAGGAATTGCAATCAATAGCCAATTCAGTTTGTTAACAGTGGGACTAAAAGCCTGTAAAACCCCAATTTTGGGACTATCGGTTTCGCTGATAAAAATCAACTCCTCTTACGCTTTCCTGGCTTTTTGCGACCTGCAGATCGACGCTTCTTTGAACGCCTTTTCGGCTTATCATCGTCGTCATCATCGTCATCATCGTCATCATCGTCATCATCGTCGTCGTCGTCGTCATCTTTCGACTTCTTCTTTCGACGGCGTTTAGGCTGTAAGACATTCACCGCGAATGGATCATCTTCCTCTACTTCTGGCTCGGCTTCTACCTTCTTCTCAGCAGGAGCGCCTCCTGTAATTTCACCCATATCTGGTTCCGCTGAAGTTCCGATGAATTCATTCATCCAATCATCGCCTTCATCTTCATCATCACCTTTCTTTTTCTTAGGCCCTGATATAGCAGATGAGATTACCATAAGTGAGGCGAATACTGCTAGTAATGAGATTCCAGCAGTAATCCATGCAATCATGTAAGGAGGGTCGGTTGCATTCAAATCAGGATAGACAACTTCTGGGTCATCTTGCACTGGTTCTGAATACTCACAAATCGTTTTTCCATCATCGCGATGGCGACACCAATCAACTACAAACTGAACTTTCTGAGTTCTTTCATTTCCTGCAGAATCAATTGCTTTGACTGAAACTTCTTGGATTCCTGGCTGGAAATTACCAGAACTGAAAATCATTTCAAAGGTCCAATCTCCATCATCATTGATACTAACGCCAGTAACATTTCTCCATGGCTCAACAACAGTAGATGATGTTCCATAGTTTTGTACAAATCTCATCTGCATCGATACGATTTCAACATCGTCAACAGCACCTGCTACAATCTTGATATCTGCGTTCTTTAGATACATTGCATTGTCATTTCCAGAAGTTGGACTGAATATACTAACTACAGGAGCTTGAGCATCGATGGAGAAGTCGGTGATCTCTCTATCGACGGTATTCAAAGATAAGTCGGTTAAGTTGATTGAAATCAATAAATCACCAGCGATTGTCGATGAGGCGATAGAAAAGGATTGGAAATATTCTGGTCCTTTGTCTGGGTCATTGCTATTTTGCGCCAGTAATACCATTGCTTGTTCACTACCACCGGTAAGTGAGCCGCCATTCGAAGTTGTAATGTTAATCATAGGCTCTTCAACCAATGTTTCTGATACTTCGATTCTAAGTGTGTATTCTCCACGAACAAGGGATGATTGAACCACAGGGATATTGCTCTCGTCATTGATTGTATACTGCACTAATGGAGCCTGGGTGTCCTCGGTAACCTTCAATGCATTTTGCCCTCCACCTGGCAAAATTGTTGGATTTATATTACCATAAGCATCTGCTAAAATTATTGCATACCAAACATCTCTCTGAGTATCTTCAGGTACTGGGATTTGTCTGACCATTGTTGAAAATCCATTCTCAGCAATTGGTCCTTCAATAAATTCCCATCCTTCATCAGTATAGTTTGACATCGGGAATTCTCCAGTACCGAATGGGTCTCCAAAGTGGCGATAGATGTAGTATGATTCACCTTGCTCTTGTTGTGAGTTCTCCCATTCCAAATCTACAACTTTTAGTTCACCAAGCATAATTACATCCGAAAATCTTCCTCTGGATGGTGCTTGAGTATCTTCAGCAATAGGTCCGTCCCAATTTTGAACTAATTCTGTATACATCATAGTTCCATTACAGCCGGGGCAATTGTACAACGCTTCACTTGTCACGAAATAATGAGCGGTCAAGGAGGAAAGGTCCTCAGGCAACTGGACATCGAATTGTTCGACACCGTCTGGAACACTGCCCATCCACATCAAAGAGGAATTTTCAACGAATTGAGAGCCTTGAACTCTAAAATTGCCTCTCCATATGTGGTAGCGTTCACCTTCGACTCCAGCTTGGTCAGTCCAAGTAACTCTGGTCTTACCATCGCCAATGAAGTTGGCTTGAACATTTGTTGGCTCCTTAATCCAATCTTCATCAGAATCTTCGGTGACTATATCACAAGAGGACTGAGAAACCTCGGTATTGTATGCCCCATATCGGTCGACAACTACTACACAATAGACGAAATCGCCATAGGTATTGTATGGAACATTGTAATTGAATACATATTGAGATTGATTAGTTGTTTCTGGGTTTTCAGAAATCGTTCCAATCAATTGGGCATATGGGTCGTTGGTAGAACTGAAATATTCACCATGACGATAAATTCTGTAGATCTCGTTTTCTTCAGATAGAATATTATCCCAACTGATTGAAGTATATCCAGTTCCATTCTCATATGGATTGAATAATGCCTCTGTAGTATCGACTGGTGTTGGAGGAGTGTTGTCCTCAAGTATTGCAGTTGACATTGCATTATTTGATAGGAATCTGGCATCCTCATAGTCAAATCCTTCTGCCGTCCAGTTAGGAAGGAGGTAAGTTACTGAATAGAATACTTCCCTGCTCGTCATTGGCGGAATGTCCACATCGTATTGAGTAGCAGTAGATGACAAAGTTGCGATTGGAGTTTCGGTTAATAGAAGATTTTCTCCGTTGGAGCGGTCCGCTTGGTATTCAGTTCGCCATAGATTGATTTGTAATGCATCATCACCGGTTTCAGGAAGAATTGGATTTATTGAATTGTAGTTGATCCACTGAAGAGTAGTCTTGCTTTCTCCCGGTTTAAAGTCCGCAACAAGATTGTATGGTGAACGGATTGGTGTTGTGATTTCGATAACTGGCTCATACAATGTACTAGCATTGAATGCTAGTGGAGCAGATACTGTACCATTACCTAACTCTGTTGTAATTGCATAGAAGAATGAGCCATTGGTTCCAGCTCCAACTTGGTAAGATGCAGAATGTCCTGGGTGAGGGTTTCCTCCTTGCCCTCTACAACTTAGCGGGCTTCCTCCTTGTACCAATTTATCACAAGCAATGACAGAATGCCATGCATTTAGACTATCGATATTAGATGGAGTAATTGGTGCAGTGTGACGATAAACGTGGTATGTTGATGTCCATAACTCCTCAAATAATTCTGGTTGATTACCAGTTTCGTCAATGTTGCGCCAAGTAATTGTTGTTGTTTCGCTCACATTGTCGAATTCTGCAAATATATCCTGTGCCTGTAACTCTTCAGGAATTCCAACGTCTGCACTAGCACTAGGCACCATTGGAAGAGAAGAGAGTAGTAAAATGGATAGGACCAAAAGGGTCGTTCTGCGATTCCCACCGTTCAGCATTTCGCCAGCCATCACTTGGCTGCTTTTCATGAATCTGTTATGAGGATACCGCCGTAGGCGGTGAAAAGAATGCTTAGTTTGGCCCGATTGGTAGTTTTCGTGAATGTTTTTTTCATTCATCCACAGTATCTTTACCCTTCGAGGTTGATAGAGGCTTGGATTCGTCTAATGCCTGTAAATCGGAACGAGCCTTGTAAAAGCGAATAATGAAGGTATAGATTCCACCTACTCCGGATATTGCCAAAATTATTGAAATCGGGTTAATTTCAATATCATTCCATTCGCCCCAAGAGTCTGCGCCCATATAGGCCATAATCGCTGCACCTAATAGCGCTATGAATGTCAAAACCATTCTATCTGCTCTGCTAAAGCCACCGTAATTCCTGCTTCCTGCAACCGCTTGTGCTTGGGTGCCAAGGTATGAGCCAAACATCGTTAGCATCGCGGCGATCCATGCCAATTCGACATGACCAAACCAAACCATATTGTAGCCGAGTGCAAGAATCCAAATTACATCTAGAACACGATCTAGAGTATGATCGAGATAATCTCCCCAGCGTGTTACCTTGCCAGTAGCCCTTGCTAAATTGCCATCTAAGCCATCTAAAGCCATAGCTGCAGCCATCAAAAACGCAGCACCAAGGAACATTAGAGCGCCTTCTTGTCCAGTTTCTGCACTCATCATCAGCCAGGCAGATGCAAGTCCAGTTGGCAAGGTTAACCAAGTCAAAGTTGCAGGATTAACACCCTCGAGTTTAGCGACGAGA
Source organism: Methanobacteriota archaeon (assembly GCA_002689345.1). Classification (GTDB taxonomy): domain Archaea; phylum Thermoplasmatota; class Poseidoniia; order Poseidoniales; family Poseidoniaceae; genus MGIIa-K1. The sequence goes on from NZFU01000001.1 coordinate 16,161, forward strand.
GGCTCACTATACTGCTTGAACAAGTTACGACCCTTTTCTAGTGCCATACAGTCGTCTGTTTGCTCATGACCTTTGGGCCTTATGGTAATGCGAGCCAATCTATTGCGATATTTGGAGTGGTGTGGTTTGGGCAACCGTCTCTTATCCATTCAAAATGTCCTTCATTTGATTCAAAGATAGGTCTGGAATCTTCTAACAAATCATTCCAAGGGCCTCCTAGCATCTCAACTTCGACATTGGCTCGTACTTTTTCTTCGGAGTATCCACGAGACTCTAGACGAGTTTTCAACTCATCTGGATGGCAACGTACTACTATCAAAGCATCTACTGGAATAAAGTGTGCAAGATGGCTGTCGATAAGGGTTAATTCGGCGGGCTGCACCCATACTCTCGACAAAGCTTCAACGTCGATTGGCGCGGCTCCATCCGATTCAACCTCGCCCAAACATCCGTTTTGTTCTGCGAAATCTCGCAAGGAAATAACTGGCAATCCCAATGACTTACACAATGTAGTCTTACCACAACCTGGAGTGCCAATCACTCCAATAGAGCGGATTGTAGAATCCAATGCCATTGATTGTTCCTGAAGTGGCCAAGTGTTAAACACCATGCCCCGATAACAAGATTGAGATTCATGTTTGGTGCTGCTAACCCGGAACAGGCAATTAGCCAACTTGAGGCATATCATCGTGAAGGTCGCGGTGAAAGAGCGGAAGTGATGGCTTCTGCTTTAGTCGACCAATTAATCTCACAAAAACCGAGAGATGACGATACTCAAGGTATTCTGGTCAAGGGTTTGAGAATTCTTGCAGCCGTCTTGAATAGTCGTGGAAAATATAAGCGGGCAAGAATCACAATCGGATTACTGCATAAGCATAGGAACAAGCACGGAAAAGCAGTAGGTCACGATTTAGTGTCCGGCGCTGCTGACTATCACCTTGCAGGTTTCATTCATGCAAATGCTGGTAAAAAGGGAGCAGCGAAAAAAGCGTTTGCTAAGTGTGAGAAAATGCAACCGGGCCATCTTGCAGCAGCACTAGATGCTGCTGAACAGTGTGGATATTCGAAGCAGCTTGCAAAATTGTATCCTTTAGCAGGACCGGTGATCAGTAAAAACGGAACTTATGTTCTTGAAATTGAAGGAAGGCCTCCCGGCGATGCCCGAAGAATTGGATCAGTATTAGGTGGAGAAATCCAAGCGGATATCGAACGGCAAATTGCTGCTATCATGTCGGGAGAACAAGCAGCGAATGCTAGACTTCAAGCCGCAGTTGATTCATTGGTCCCTGCCCATGACTATCATTCA
>NZFU01000002.1 GCA_002689345.1 Methanobacteriota archaeon
CTCCAGTCTCTAACAAATTCAATAATCTCTTTCTTTGCAATAGTGGTGATAAATCGCCATGAATTACTCATCCTCATCCACCTCCGCCATATCGAGAAGTGAAATATTGCTCTTCGGGGTTCGACCTGTAAGGAACAATCTCCACCATTTGGATAGTTTTCCTTCCTTTCTATTATCTTCATCCCTTACCCTGGCTTTGTCAGAGGTTAGAGTAACATACGCATCTTCCAGTGTTGTATCACCAGTAATGTCCAGTAGATGTTCAGGTGTACCATCGGCTCTAATCGTTCCATTATGCACGATGATTATACGGTCGCAAACTTGCTGTGCCTCTGCTAGATGATGGGTGCTGTAAATTACAGTACCACCTTCGTCTCTGAGTTGGCCTACAAGTCCACGAACTGTTCTAGCACTGGTTACATCTAATCCAGCTGTTGGCTCATCAAGCAGAAGAATATCGGGGCCATGTGCTAATGCTCTTAGCAAAGCAGTCTTCTGGCGCATACCTCGACTAAATCCTTTGGTGTGTCTAGACAATGCATCAGTGATATCTAATTTGTTGGCAAAATGAGATACTCTATTCCATGCTACATCATCGTCTATACCATACATACGTGAATGGTAGCGAATATTTTCCCATGCTGTAAGACGTGAATATAATCCAGTTGATTCTGGAACAACTCCAAGTTTAGTTCTCATTTGCGATACTGGTTGGTCACCGAATAGAATCATTCCTTTTGTAGGCTCCATTACCCCTGCCATTAGTCTCAATAGTGTTGTTTTTCCAGCACCATTACCGCCAACTAGGCCGATCACTTGGCCAGAATTAATTTCTAAATCTACATGAGTTAAAGCGTCAACATCTCCAAAACTCTTCGCGACTCCTGTAAGAGATAGTAGAGTTCCGCTCATAATAATCCCTCATCGTCCAGATTCAACAGCTTCATCCAATCCCGGATGCTTTTGTTCAAGGCCTATTGCTCGTTCTAATTGCTGTCTAATCAAATCCTGAATTTCAGTTTGTGGCACTCCCATCTCAATATGGTTAGCAACCATTTCTAAGGCTCCTTGAATTGCACCTGCATCTAGAAAAGCATCATTGCTTATTTTACCTTCAAGTCTGCACAATTCTAGTTGCGTTGAAACATAATCAGATTCAGTTCTCACCCTAGGTCCATCAAGGTGAGGCTGGGCAATTAATCTGTCAAGACAAGTGCGCATTATTTGTGTGAACCAGAGTATGAATATCAGTGCTTTGCTTCACAAATCTTACTTTTGTGCCAATTCAACTAGGACTCCACCTGTACTTCTAGGATGTACGAATGCAATAAGCGAATCATGTGCCCCTTTTCTTGGGACGCTGTCAATCATTTGGATACCATTAGCAGTCAGTAATGAAATAATTTCCACTAAATTTTCAACACGGAAGCAAATTTGCTGAACGCCTGGGCCTCGGTTTGCTAGGAACTTGCCAATCGGAGTATCTTCTCCTGTCGGTTCTAAGAGTTCAATCATTGGAGTTCTGACATCGTTTTCACTTGTAGAAAAAAATCTCGTTGTGACTCCTTGATCTGCAACTAGTTCATCATCACCTTGTATCAATCCAAGCAAATTCCAAAAACTCGATGAATCATCTAAGTTTTCACATGCTATTCCAATATGGTCTAAGTATATCTTCATGCCAATCACCTAAAATCCACTTGGAGCCATCCAAGTTCCAAATTCTTCTTTCATTGCAGATATTATCTCTCCAAGAGTACAATCACATCTTAGGGCATCAAGAACAAGTGGGAATAGGTTTTGACTTCCAGATGCAGCTAGTATAATATTTTCTAGGCATTTAGCTACATCGCTTTCGTTACGAGAATTTCTCAGGTTAGCTAATTTCTCCTTTTGTTTAATCCCCAGGTCTGGGTCTGGCTTCAAAAGCGGAGGCATTTCTTCATCCTCCAATACACCATGATTCAAACCAACAATTTTCCTTTCACCAGATTCGACCTGATTCAAATGAAGCCATGCGGATTCATGGATTTCACGCTGTTGGAAACCAGCTTCAATAGCTTTCATTGCTCCACCTAGGCTTTCAATTTCTAAAATCTTAGATTTCGCTTGTTGATATATCTCCTCGGTTAGCATTTCCACTAAATGGGAGCCACCTAGAGGGTCTACTACACTTGCAGCACCACTTTCCTGTGCAATGATTTGCTGTGTCCTCAGCGCTACAGTTGCACTTTCTTCAGTTGGTAATCCCAAAGCCTCATCATAGGAATTAGTGTGAAGGCTCTGTGTTCCACCACACACTGCCGCAAGAGCCTGTATCGTTACTCGTGCAATATTATTCAATGGCTGTTGGGCGGTTAGAGAAACACCTGCAACCTGGGTGTGGAATCTCAACATTGCACTTTTAGGATTCTTAGGACTATATCTCTCAGTAATTAGATCATGCCATAATTTCCTAGCAGCTCTGAATTTACTTGCCTCTTCAAAGAAGTCATTATGACAATTGAAGAAGAATGAAATCCGTGGTCCGAATGTGTCTATGTCTAAACCAGTCTTTATTGCAGCATCAACATATGCTAGTGCATTTGCAATAGTGAAAGCAACTTCTTGAACAGCGGTTGAACCAGCCTCTCGAATGTGATACCCTGAAATTGAAATTGTATTCCAGAGTGGTATTTCTTGGGCACAGTAATCAAAAATGTCTGTAATCAATCGCATCGATTGTTCGGGTGGGAAAATATGTGTTCCTCTTGCGATGTATTCTTTCAGAATATCATTTTGGATAGTTCCACGCACTTGTGAAGCCGTTACTCCATTCTCTTCAGCAACGACGACATACATTGCCAAAAGAACCATTGCTGGAGCATTGATGGTCATCGATGTAGAAACTTTGTCTAGAGGTATTCCTGAAAATAGTATACGCATATCATCCAAACAAGAAATAGATACACCTACCTTTCCAACTTCTCCCTCACTCATTTCATCATCGGCATCTAATCCGAGTTGTGTCGGCAAATCAAATGCCACCGAGAGGCCTTTTTGACCTCTCTCAAGTAACAGTTTGAATCTCTCGTTAGTTTCTTCAGCACTACTGAATCCAGCATACTGGCGCATAGTCCACAAACGTGAACGATACATTGTATCATGAATACCACGAGTATAAGGGGGCTTTCCTGATTCATCAGGACCTGCTATTTTCGGAACCTCGATGCCACCGAGTGTCCGCCAGTCATTTGTTCGCTGGCCGCTCATAGTTAGTCTCCTCAGTGGTGGTTATGTCCGCCGGGTCCATGAGCATGCCCATGTGCGATTTCTTCTTCAGTTGCATCTCTAATGTCAATAATTTCTACATTAAATGTTAATGATTTGCCTACGAGAGGTGGATTGAAATCTACTGTTGCTACTGTATCAGTAACTTCGACTACAGTAAATCTACCAATGTCACTCATCAATTCCATTCCTACTTCAGGTGCAATTTCACCGAACATTTCTATAGGAACTTCTTGGATCATGTTAGAATTTTTCTCGGTTCCATAAGCGTCTTCTGGAGCAAGGGTAAATTCAACTTTATCGCCGACTTTAGAACCCATTATTTCACGCTCGAAACCTGGAATCATATTCTTATGACCAACCAAGAATGTAAGAGGTTCTCTGTCTACACTGGAATCGAAAACTTCTCCGGTATCTGGTAGTGTACCGGTATAGTGTACGCTTGCAACTTTATTTTCTGCTACTTCTGACATAATATCATCTCTTTGTTGTATATCTCTTTACCATTCTTCGGAATTCGTCAGCAACGTCTTCAGGAATGATTAATTCTGCTTCTTTTTCGTTGATGAACTCAATAGCCTCGGCTGCACTCAATCTTTCACCCTTAGCCCAAATTTGACCAAGAATATTTGATCGATGCTCTTCACCTATTGCATCATTTTCCAATAATTCTCTTGCAGCATATTTGTATTCCAAATATTTTCTTCTATCTAGTTTCCTAGACTGTGGCTGACGTCCACCACCCTTTTTATCACCAGGTCGACGACGCTTTGGTCTTCGATCGACCTTCTTGATTTCTGTCTTGATGGTTTTGAATATATTTTTTGAAGTATTTGTGTCCGGTGAAACGACAACGGGTTGTTGAATTTCTTCAATTACTGGTTCTGTAGTTGTTTTAACTTTCGTATCGACAGTAATGCTATCGGTCTCTGCAACTAATTCTTCCTTCTCACTACCCTTCTTCGCGTCTTTTGCAAATTGTGCAGTTGCTGCAGATTTAGCCCTTAACGAGGCCAGTCTATCTTCACGCTTGTTCGGTTTCTTGATTTCAGTCTTAGGAGCCGGTTTGGGTTGAGGAGATGGTTTGTGCTTCACTTTAGCAGGAGTTTGTTCCTTCTTTTCAGCAGCCTTTTCATTCTCAATCTCTCTGCGCTTCCTTAAAGACTCCATAGCAGCCTTCTGTTTAGCTGCTAAATCATTGGTTGGTTTTGCAGGTTCAGGATCTTTTGCTCGTACAGGTTGACGCTGTGGTCTTTCTTTCCTGTCACGGGCTTTTTGACTAGCATTTGGGGCAAATGGATTGAATGGCTCATCCTTGCGCCTACGCCCGTTCATAATGTTGCGGGCTTATCGGCCTCTCATAACCCTTGGCATCCGCTCAAGGCCACGAAACCGGTGTTTGATCTGTACGCATTTCTTGATCGATTCCAGATTGTCCAAGTGATGTAGACCTTCCATGTTTAATTTCAAGCCATCCTAATCTGGCAATCATCGTGCCATTATCGATACAATACATTCTCGGTGGACAGTGGCTACTAGCTTCACGCTCTTCGCACATAATCGTAGACATGTCTCTTAGTCTTTGATTGCAGGCAACACCACCTCCAAGCAGAACTTCGGTCTTACCGGTATGTGCTAATGCTCTTTCTGCGACTTCTATACACGCAGCAAAAGCATGTTCCTGAAGACTCCAACAAACCGCTTCGAATGGTTTTCCTTCACGAACTAATTTGTTGGCCGCACTCATCAATCCTGAGAATGCTAAATCCATTCCATGAACGGCGTATGGTAATTCCAATCCATCCAAACTTGGATTTGGATTAGATTCAAGCCATGATAATGCTCTTTTCTCAATTACCGGCCCTCCTGGAAATGGTATCCCATGATTTCTAGCAAATTTATCTAGCATATTCCCAATTCCAATATCAAGTGTCTCTCCAAGCACACGATATCTACCATCCAGACGTGCAATGACTTGTGTATTCCCTCCACTTACATATAGCAAAACTGGGTCATCACAACCACACTGCTCACGACCAATTTCTATGTGTGCAACACAATGGTTTACGCCTATCAATGGGATGTTTAGGTGAGTGGAAATTGACCTTGCAGCAGCTGCACCAGTTCTCAAGCAAGCACCCATTCCTGGGCCCTGTGAATATGCAATGGCTCCGATATCACTACTTTGTAAATCGTTATCTTCGAGTATATTTTTCAACAATGCTGATGAAAATTCAACATGGTGGTCAGCAGCCTCACGAGGATGTATGCCTCCCTGGGTCGGTCTCAGAGTATCTGATGATGAGGGGCGTGCTTTTCCATTGGCATCTACCAGACCAAAAGAAAAGGTATGTGCGGTCGACTCTATCCCTAGAACCCAATCGCCTGCCATACCTATCCGTTGTCGCATATACTATCTAACGGTTTTACTCTGGCCCTAATAATGCAGCGCCTCTTAACCAACGCTGGGCCGATTGCCCACCTCTCAGGTGATGGTCCAATAACAGGTGTAATCGAGGATGAAAGTGCATATGTTTCGGAATCCGGTCTTGGATTGTTAATTGAAGATCATGTAATAACAAAAATTGCAGAATCCCAAGAGCTATTATCAGAATATTCTCATTTAGAAACTCTTGACCTCGAAGGAAAAGCGATCGTTCCAGGATTAGTTGATTCCCATACGCATCTTCTTTGGGCAGGTGACCGTAGTCGTGAAGTTGCATGGAAACAAAAAGGAATTTCTTATCTTGAAATTGCCAAAATGGGGGGCGGTATCGCCGCCACAGTAGGTCCTACTCGCACTGCATCTGATGCGGATTTAACTCATCTTGGAATAGAAAGAATGCGTGAAGCATTACGGAATGGGACAACACATTTAGAAGCCAAATCTGGGTATGGATTAGATACTGAAACAGAATTACGAATGCTATCGATCGCTGAAGGATTAGGGGCGATTCAAAGACTACCATCGTTAGATTTGACATGGCTAGGCGCACATGCAGCACCAATGGGTAGCGATATCGATACGTATTTTGAAGAGATAATGTCTGAGCAATTACCAGCGGTTATTGAGCAAGGTATTGCTCGCAGTGCTGATGTATTTTGTGAACCTGGCTGGTTTAGTGTGGAACAATCTGAAGAAATTTTACAGCATAGCCGAAAAAAGGGCTTAGATTTGCGAATCCATATCGATGAGTTCGTTGATGGTGGCGGAGGAGAGTTGGCTGCTGATTTGAAAGTGAGCACAGCAGACCATGCACACTACACAAATGATGATTCGCGCATGGCTATGAGCGATGCTGGTGTCAACACCGGATTCCTGCCTGGAACTCCTTACTCTATGGGTGAAGATTACCCTCCATTCCAGAAGTGTCTTGAAAATAATTGGGCATGGTCTGTTGCTACTGACTTTAATCCAAACTGTCGAACACTGAGTTTACCATTTATCGGCTCATTATTAGTTCAGCGTAATGATATATCGCCAATCACTGCTCTAGTAGCCTGTAGTAGGAATTCAGCAGAAACTACTCCTCATCCTTCAGGGCTAATTCACGGACAGATCAAAGAAGGGGCTGTTGCAAATCTGAATATTGTCGATGGACCACTTTGGGAGTCTTGGTGTTTACAACCTGGTCATTCCCCATTCGCTGCAACAATGTTGGAAGGCGAATTGATTTTCCATTAATTATATTTACAGAGGCGTTTAGTGTGAAATCAAAAAAAATGTATTGGCTCGAAACTGTAGTATGTTCTGCCCGCAAAGGTGTAGATGCGAGATTGGAGCGAATGTTGGAATCAAGACAAGAAATGAGGCGTCGTACCGATGGATGTATTCGAGCTTGGGTTTCTAGGTCGATGGACGGTCAGGCAATGTTTCTTTTGCAGGCGATTTATGAAAATGAAGAATCCTGGCATAATAGCGCTAAAAGAATTGCAGAAGATTTAGATTCTCGTGATGGAGGCATCGAATCTTTACTCGGCGGACCTCCTTTGGTGGGTATTTTTGCATTAGATCCCAAAAACCTCGATTTGGAGGGGGCCTGAGCGTCGCATAACATACATTATGCGACATGGCGATTTATTCAGCTATCCAGTAAGTAGCGCAGTACACCGTTTAGGAGCATAATATTGCAACATTTGGCAAATTTAGGCTTAGAATGGGGGGGTTTTAGCCCAAAAATCGATTTTTTGCAATGTATTGAGAAATAGCATAGAATTCATTACTAAGATTATGCAGGGATGTTTGATTCTCATGGCTGAAGTTGGCGGATTGTGTCTAAAGTGCAAAACCTATGGTCCTATCAAAGATGGTAAAATGATCGTTATGAGTAACGGACGCACACGTTGTGCTGGTTTCTGTTCTCAAGACGGTTGCGATGGAAAAATTTCCAAGATAGTATCTTGATGTGGTACTACCGATTCGGATATATACCGAATCACAGTGGCCGTAATGCAAGGGCTCGTGGTCTAGGGGTTATGACGTTGCCTTGACATGGCAAAGATCGCCAGTTCAATTCTGGCCGAGCCCACCTTGCAATTACTAAATAATGAATTCATTTTATTTGCTTATTAATTAGCATTTAATATAAAATCAATCAGACTCTAATTCTTCAGATTCTGGGATGGAGATTTTTTCAACCTGTAGATCATCTTCTTCATCGATGAATGAAAAGTCGGTAGAACCTCCTCCCCAATTTTTTACAGTACTATCATCGCCTTCGAATTCTTCTGTGCTTATTGCAGCTCCAGGGTTTATCGAGTAGTCTGAAGGGTCTATTGTGCGGTCTAAATTTCTCTCTTCAGGTGGTGGTGCTTCCCTTTCTTCTAAGTGAACTCCTGAATGGAATGTGCCACATTCTGGACATCTTGCAGTACCTTTCTGTGATATAGTCCCACATACGGGACATGATTCCTTTCCTACTAGAACATCTAGTTGATCAGGCATAGAATCACTCGTCATCTTCGTCGTCTTCAACAAACATGTCGTCTTGGTCACCTGTAATCTCTTCACCATCTTCGGTTTCAATAGTTACAGTTCCTTCATCGTCATCAAATTCAATTATTTCTCCAAAGAATTCATCGCCATCGATATCCAATCCGACCCAGTCGCCTACATCGATGTCATCATCATCGTAGTCTTCGTCATCATCTTCATCAGAATCATCGTCGTCATCATCTTCATCGGAATCGTCGTCTTCATCGGAATCGTCGTCATCGGAGTCATCGTCATCTTCATCGGAATCGTCATCTTCTTCATCATCAGATTTACCAGACTTCTTTTTCACTCTCTCTCGTAGAGATGGAGCATAACTTAGGTGTAAATATGCAATAATTGCAAGTCCAATTACGCCTAGTATAATCATAACAATTCCATCGTTATAGAAACCAGCCGGCATACTTGAAGCATCATTTTCTCCACTAAACGGAGTCAATGAATTAGAACAATCATTTGCATCTATTTTCGGGTCACATGGATATGTTTCCTTCATAATCAGTTCGCCACTACATGGGTCAGGAATTGTCTCAATGTCTGCTTCACATAGACTCCAAGTACCCCATTCAACATCATTGCCAGCAGCATCGGTATGTCCTTCATAGATAATGTTTCCACCAGTTCCATCAACCAATAGTCCCATGCCATTTACAACCCATAATCCAATGAATGTCACCATTAGGAAATATGCTATTGGATAGAATACATCATTTGCTTTCTTACCCATCAGCATTTTTTGCATTGGTGAAGGGAATTGCTTAATTTTTGGAATCTTTCCAGGTTTAATTCCTATGCGTAAATCATCTAGTGCTTTTACTAATTCATTAGCGTCAACACGCCTATCTTCATTAGTATCTAGATAATTCAATATTGCAGTTACTTCAGATGGAGACAATTTGTCCCCACCTATCTTTTCAATGCCCTTCTGCAACTCAGGGGCGTCGATCATGTTATCATCGCTACTATCCATTTCTGCAAAAGCCTCTCCAGCAGTCATTCCAGATTCAGCTATGGCTAGAGCAAGGCTCTCAAATGCCATTACTGTGGCTGAATGATCCTTTTCTTCAGATTCTTCTTCCTCAGAGTCATCTTCATCCGATTCTTCTTCTGCAGAGTCGTCCTCTTCTTCTGCTTCTTCTTCCTCAGAGTCATCTTCATCTGATTCTTCTTCTGCAGAGTCATCCTCTTCTTCTGCTTCATCTTCTGCTGAATCATCCTCATCATCGGCTTCTTCTTCTGCAGAGCCATCATCTTCTTCGGCTCCCTCAGAGTCATCCTCTTCTTCAGTAGAAACTTCAATGTCGTCTTCAATAGCCTCTTCAACTACAGGAGGAGTTTCAATTTCATCAACTGAATCAACTTCTTCACTTACGAATGAAACGCCACATTTGGAACATGATACAGAGTCTGCAGGCTGCAGTTCTCCACATGCGCCACATTCACCTAATTCCTCTTCAGAAACACCGCCAAAGCGAATATTACAATTGGAACAGGACTCACTATCAAGTGGAATGATTGCACGGCAAGCACCACACTCTGCCATCGGGATATCTTGGTTTTCTTCTTCAGACATTACTGCCACTCATGTTTCCGACCCCATTACACGATATAATGGTTCATGGACTTGAAGCGCTAGGGTCCCGTTAGACGGGGCTAAGGAGGTGTGTCGATGGGAGCAATGGAATTAGGACGAATTTATACATTGAATCTGGTATCACAGGATGAAATGCTTGGATATGTTGATACCGTGTCAATGAAGGACCAAGAACATGTTTTGCTATTGTCAAGACTACCTCAGCGTAGATTATTAGAGCATGTAGATCTTGACAAAGTTGAGGCGTATTGGGTAACAACTCAAGATGTTACAGGTTCAATACAGCCCTCATTGGAGCAAATTCACGATTTGGTAGTTTCTAGAGTGGAAAATCACACAGGAATTGCTATTATCGAGGGAATCGAATGGCTAATTTCCATACACGGTTTTTCCGAGGTGTTACGTATGGTGATGAAAATGAAGGATTCTTTACACAGGAAACCTTGGTCAATTCTCCTAGTGGTTGCAGAAGATATCTTTGATGAGGTTCAAATCACTAAATGGCAACGCGAAGCCCCATCTTGGAATATTCCAAAGAATGTTGAATTTGTGGAATTTGATGAGGTCGCAGAAGATACTGAAGAATTAGAACTCGAGTTAAACGAAAAGCCCCTAAACGATGATGGTTCTACCCCATTATCATTCCTCGTTAGAATTCCTAGAGAAGGATATTCAAAAGATATTGCACGCCGTCGAATTCTACAATGGAGGCGGATGGGATTAGATGTTTCTTCTGCCGAGCCTGCACTGTTTCAAGACTCAGACGACAAGGGATTTGAAATCTATAAATCAGTTGAGAGAAAGGTCAGAAGGGCTATCGAACTAGATAATCGTCTCGACATTCTATTAGAAAGAGGACACCGTTCTGAAGTGACAAAGATGCGCTTCAGAGTTAGACAACTAACTGGATTTGATGATGTGGAATCACGAATTGACAAACTTATCTAGGTAGTCTGCCACATTCGGCCTCTATCCTAGCTAGCCAACCACCATTAGACAGTTCTGTAGCAATACTTTCGATCTCATCTGATGTCGATCTATCTCCTGATAATGGAGCAGATATCTTACGCACTAAAGTGTATAGTGATTTGACATGGTTGGCGGGCTCTGCATTTCGATATTCGAGTGCTTCACATGCAATGATTAGTTCACATGCTAAAACCTGAGATAAGTGATTGCAAGATTGAATTAGATTCCAACAAGCAGTTGCTCCCATTGACACATGGTCTTCTTGCCCTCCGGATGTAGGTGTTGAAAACGCAGAACGTGGCATTGTTCGGCCATGCATTTCAGCCAGTGCCGCAGCAGCAACATAATGGACAATCATCATACCAGACTCAAGTCCCGAGTTGGTTGCCAAAAATGCAGGCAAATTGCTACGAGATGGATCTACGATTTGATCAATTCTTCTTTCACTAATGTGCGCTAATTCGAAAATGGCATGCGACATTCCGTCAGCTGCAAGCGCTAAGACTTCACCATGGAAATTGCCTTGACTTATCACTTCATCAACACCAGGATTAGACGGGTTCGGGAAAATTAATGGATTGTCTGTGGCACTGTTTATTTCAATGTCCAGCGTTGCTGACATATTCCTAAACCGCTCTAGTACTGCGCCATGTACCTGGGGGATACATCTGAATGAATATGCATCTTGTACTCTATCACAATCAGCATGCGATGCAAGGATAGGTGATTTATCCATTATTTTTGTAATCCTTTCAGCTACTAGTGACTGACCATGATGTGGCCTAGCTTGTTGTACGCGGGGGTCCATCGGTTTGATTGAACACTCTCTGGCCTCTATCGAAACACAAGCGATCAAGTCAGCTAATGGTAATAGATTGGAAAGCATATTTTCAGCACGGGTCAAAAATGAACACATTTGACTTGTCCCATTAATTAGAGAGAGGCCATCTTTAGCGGATAAATCAACACCGATTAATCCCTTTTCGGTTAGCATTGATGTAGTTGGTATTGGTCCATCTTCGCCCCATACTTCACCTTCTCCAATCAGTGCTAGTGCCATATGTGACAAAGGTGCTAAATCACCAGATGCTCCTAAAGAACCAATGCGAGGGACTACTGGAATAATGTCGAGATTTAGATAGGCAATGATTTGCTCAATAACAGTTCTTTGAATTCCTGAATGCCCCTTGACTAGAGAGTTGGCCCTTACGCACATCATTGCCCTTGTATCAGATATGGACATTCTTTCACCAATGGCACAGGCATGAGACCGAATTAGATTGACCTGCAATGCAGCGAGGTCCTCTGGCGAGATTGATTCACTAACAAGTGCACCAAACCCTGTGTTGATTCCATATACTGTCTTACCACTTTGGAGAATCTCGTCTACAACTTTACGAGAAGCCTCGACCTTTAGCCATGCATCTGATGCGACTTCTACCTTTTCACCCATTGAAACCAATGAGATTTCTGTAGATGAAAGTGTATTCCCGTCTAGTTTGATACTTCCCATTATGATTCACCACCATACACTGAGTCAATGAGGTTGTCCGTTGTGAAGTTGGGTAATGTGACCTTCAATTTCTTATTGGACTCCATGGCGCGTTTAATTGCAAAAACCGCACCATCATTTCGAGCCCATGCTCTTCGAGAAATTCCATTATTAACGTCCCAATCCAGCATCGAAAGAAGTTTTCTTTCACTATCTTCACTGCCGTCTATCAATAATCCAAAGCCACCGTTAATGACTTCACCCCAACCTACTCCTCCACCGTTATGTAGGCTTATCCAGGTGGCGCCTCTGAATGAATCTCCAACGAAGTTTTGCACCGCCATATCAGCCGTAAACATTGAACCATCAGTGATATTTGCAGTTTCACGATATGGGGAATCAGTACCTGATACATCATGATGGTCTCGACCTAATACGATGGGAGCGCTAATTATACCACTAGCAATAGCATCATTGAAGGCTTTAGCGATATTTTTTCTGCCTTCGGTATCAGCATACAAGATTCGTGCTTGACTTCCAACAACCATTTGATTCTCTGCAGCTTGTTCAATCCATCTGATGTTATCGAGCATTTGCTGCTTAATCTCATCTGGAGAATTGCTAGCCATCTCCTTTAGGACTTTAGCGGCAATAGCATCACTCTTGGCTAGATCAGATGGATCACAGGAAGTACATACCCACCTGAATGGTCCAAAGCCGTAATCAAAGCACATAGGCCCCATTATATCCTCAACATAACTAGGATATCTGAATCCGTCACCTTTGGCATTCATCACATCAGCTCCAGCTCTAGATGCTTCTAGTAAGAATGCATTACCATAGTCCCAGAAATAAGTCCCGTTCGAAACTAGGGAATTAACAGCAGCAGCATGTCTGCGAAGGGTTTTCTGTACTTCTAAGCGAAATTGTTCAGGATCGGATGCCATCATTTCCTTGCCTTCTTCGAATGACAAAGTAACTGGATAATATCCACCTTGCCATGGATTATGTAAACTTGTTTGGTCGGATAGTAAGTCGATTCTGACATTTCTTTCAACCATTCTTTCCAACAATTCGACAATATTTCCTATGTGGCCAATCGATATTGCTTCTCCACTATTTTTGGCATTCAACATTCTGTCAATAGCATCATCGGTTGAATTTGCTATTACCGATAACCAACCTTGTTCATGTCTCTTAGTAGCTGCATGAGGGTTAATTTCGCTAACAATACACGATGCCCCTGCGATTACAGCAGCCTTTGCTTGTGCACCACTCATTCCACCCAATCCAGATGTGATGAATGTAATTCCAGCAAGGTCATCCTTTGCTCCGCAAAACTTCCTAGCTGCATTTAACACTGTAATCGTCGTTCCATGGACAATGCCTTGAGGTCCGATGTACATGTAAGAGCCTGCCGTCATTTGACCATATTGACTGACGCCTAATGCATTCATTCTGTCATAATCATCTTGTGATGAATAGTTTGGAATAACCATTCCATTTGTTATTACAACCCTAGGTGCGTCTTTAGAGGAAGGAAATAACCCCAGTGGATGACCTGAATACATTACAAGAGTTTGGTCATCTTCCATTTCACATAGATATTTCATCACAAGTCTATATTGAGCCCAATTCTGGAATACTGCTCCATTACCACCGTATGTGATTAATTCATGAGGGAATTGGGCAACTTCTTTGTCTAAATTATTGTGAATCATCAACATTATTGCAGCAGCCTGCTTAGATTTTGCTGGGTAGGAATCAATTGGATATGCCTTCATAGCATATTCTGTAGGACGATATCTCATCATCCATATACGACCATGGGTTTCAAGTTCATCTGCAAATTCTTTTGCCAAGGATTGGTGCAAACTAGAATCAAAATATCTTAACGCATTACGTAAAGCCAATTTTTTTTCTTCGAGAGATAGAATTTGACGTCTTTTTGGTGCATGATCAACATCCTGAGAAATCCCAGGATGTTCAGGTAGAGATTTGGGTATTCCAGTGCCGACATGTGCGCGCATAGCATCAATATCGGTTGGCATGTTATTGCCGAGTAGTAACCGCCTTATTGATTTTGTAATGAATCGTCATACCTATGAGAGAGCACTTGTACGCATAAAACATGGAGGAGGATGTGTATGAAGCTGAATTGGCGAGTGCTGACGATGGTAAATCAATCCTCAATGAATTAATGGGAGCAACAATCGCAGTATCGATAGCCTTCCTGATGGTAGCGATTGTATTTGGTGATGCTATTGATTCCGAATTAACAAATAATGAAGAAGAATCTGGTGTGAGAGTTCCAGTTTGGGATCGAGGTAAACTGGATTATGTCACAGACTTGGACAATGGTTTTGTAATGGAGTTTGGAGAATATGAGGTACTTGAAACTGATAATGAATGGAATTCAACACATGTTTTCGTTGAATATGAATTACCACTGGATGAAGGCGGAGCAGCCCCTAATGGTAAGATTTCGTTAGCATATTGGCGACCTAATGTCCCAGACGGAGTCACAGTTCCAGTAATTGCAGAATTCGGACCTTACTTCCAAGAGCCTAGTGTTCAAACCCCTACTATCGAAGTGCCTGGTAGTTGGTTGGGCCAGATGGTTATCGACCAAATATTACCTCATGGATATGCCTTTGCTCAAGTTTCAGTAACTGGTACTGGGCGCTCAAATCATTGTATGGACTTGATGGGTACTGCTGAACAATTGGGCAATGATGCTGCAGTTTCATGGCTAGGCAGCCAAGAATGGTCTAATGGAAATGTAGCTATGATTGGAAAATCATATGATGGATCAACTCCATGGCAAGCAGCAATGTTTGGCAATGAGCACCTCAAAACTATAGTTCCTATCTCTGGATTAATTGGCGTTAAGGAATTAATGTGGAAGAATGGTTCTTCTGAAGCTAGAGCTCCAATAATGCATAATGGGGTCTATGGGTCATATGGATTCGATGGTGATGAAGAGGACTACGGTAATCTATGTCCTGATTACATCATTGGACCAGGAACTGGAGTTTCAGCATGGATGTTTGGCTCTGAAGTTGCAGGCGATTACTGGGAGGAAAGATACTTCCTAGATAGAGTCATAGAAAATTATGGCGGATCTGTCTATCTCGTTCAAGGTATGCATGATTGGAATGTCGACCCCCATATGGCAGTACCCACAATCAACCGTTTGAAGGATAATGGAATAGAGGCCAAGGGACTATTCGGTCAATGGGACCATGATTATCCAGATAGGCCTATTCAACTTGATGACCGCTCGGAATTGGGCGGTAGAGGCGGTGAGGCCTTTCCAGAAATGATACGTTTTGATTGGATGCAGGATTTACTAGAATGGTTTGACTGGTATCTCAAAGGTGAAGGCAGAGCTCCTGGATTACATGTGGAAATTCAATCAAATCAAGGTTCATGGAGAATCGAAGACCGTTATCCTGCAAGTGATACAACAGAAGTAATAATGTCTCTAGGAACTGACTTAAGCCGTATATCTGGAGGTGCTAATGTACTCCCCGATGCTTCCACTGGACCTGTCTATGAGAGTGCTCCTCTCGAATCCGACATGTACATACAGGGACTTCCTAGATTGCATGTAGAAGTATCTACTACGACTATCGGTGGGCAACTTTACGCATTGTTAGAGGATTGTGATGGTAGTAATTGTATCCATATTGGACATGCAATTATGGATTTAAGATACCATTCTGGTGGTGAAGAATTATCTTCTACATGGACTCCAATTGTTGGAACTATAACTGCTAAGATGGAATTCTTTGCATTAGATGCTGAGATAGCAGCAGGACATACCATCAGGGTGTCATTATTATCCACGGGTGAAGATTACCTACCTGCATCAACATCTTCGATTGTGACAATTCAAGAAGGTGAAGGTAGTACATTGCAATTGGATACCTTTGAACCGGACGAAAAATTGTATTGGATGCCGCCAGTTTGCACTCATGCTGTTTGTACTGCCTGATTATCCGGCCTCCACATTGTGAAAATGATTCCAAAGAATATCATTGCACATGCAAACCAAATCATTCCTAACTTTAGAGATAGGTCGGTATTGTCTAGTAGCCATCCTGCAGTGAATGTACTAAGGCTGAACGATATTGACATGAGCAACATATCAATACTGAAAACTCTGCCACGAACTTCATCCTCTACCCATTGCTGAGTCAAAATTGTGGAAAGAACCCAATTTGCACCACTAGCTGAGTGTGCTATAATTACTAAACCAATTGTTAGGTATAAGTTCTCAAATATTGTAATCCCAATCAACAGATAAAAGAATCCTGAAACCGATACTAGTATTCCGACTAATGCTGGCCATTTATTCTTGTCAACCAAGTATTTCCTTGCTATGATGGGACCAATGCCGGTACCAATTCCCCTGGCCATGAAAAACAGACCAATGCCTGCAGCCATCTCCCCAGGAGACATTCTTGAACCTGCAAGAACAAGAAATACAGCTGCTAATCCTCCACCCGCTAGATTCCATGTCGTCTTAGCGAAAACAATTCTCTTCAACCTTGGTTCACTGATCAACCTTGAGAATCCTGCCTTAATATTAGCAAATGCAGTACTCAAGATCGGACCTTTCATATCATTGCTAACATTTTGTGGTACTCTTAATGGCAAGAGAATTAATGCTCCAAGTAAAAAGGTAAGTGAATCAATAATGAATGCAACATTCACGCCGTACTCCGAAACCACTAATCCACCTAGGAATGCGCCTGTTGCTAAAGCAGTGGACCATGTGGCAGCATCCAGTGCATTTGCGGTAGCCAATTCCTCTTTGGAAACAATATTTGGTAATGCTGCCCTTTCTGCCGTCATATATGCGCCGTGAAGAACCATCATGACTCCGGAGAGTCCGATTAGCCACCACATATCTTCAGGGCCATCAACGAGCAGGAAACACAATGCTAAGCCGACCTGTAGTAAATTTGAAACTACCATTATCCATTTTCGAGACCATCTGTCAGAAAGAAGTCCAGTTATAGGTTGTAATACTGCGAATCCTAACATTCTGATTGTAAATAAGAATCCAAGCATGGCTTCTGAACCTGAATATTTCAAAATTAATGTGAACAGAGCTATCGTATTGAACCATTCACCCATCATTGAGATTACAGCTGCAAACCAAAAAGTTCGAAACTTTTTATTGGTTTTGAGTAACTCATAATATCCTACTTCTGACAAAATCACTCCTCCTCTGAATCCGCTTGCCCGGGTTCGAGGAGGCTGCATATAATCCATTTCGAAGTAGGAGTATTCGATTTTGTAGCAGTGGATTCTAATGGGACGAGAACATTTGCTTCAGGGAAATATGTGGCGATATTTCCTCTTGGAATATCGTATGCAACAAGTTGCCATCCATCACTTCTTCGTGTTTTACCCTCATGATGAGATACAATATCTACGATATGCCTTGACTTCCATCCACGCTCAATCATATCTGTGGCATTCATCAATACTACTCTTCGATTGCCGTGAATGCCGCGATATCTATCATGTAAATCATAAATTGTAGTATTGTATTGGTCATGTGACCTTATTGTCATCATTACAAATTTATCATCATCCAAAGATACATCAGGTAATTCGTGTGATATGAAATGAGCCATTTTATCTGGAGTGTTGAATGATCGACTATCTCTAGGAGGATTAGGTAATGCAAAACCGTTTTCACTTCGTACTCGCTCATTATAATCTTCAAATCCAGCTAATGCTAAACTCATTAATTCACGTATGTTATCATAGTTTTCAGCGAATGACATCCAATCTCTGTCATCATTTAAGACTGCAGTGGCTAATGATGCTACAATCCACGGCTCACTGCGTAACTGTTCACTAGCAGGCCTCAGTCCTCCTTTTGATGTGTGAACAATACCCATGGAATTCTCAACAGATACAAATTGTAAACCTGAACTTTGATGATCGATTTCAGTTCTTCCAAGACAAGGTAGTATTAGCGCGGTAGATCCAGTGACAAGATGCGACCTATTCAATTTGGTAGAGACTTGGACAGTCAGTTTGACATTGGTTAGCCCTTCTGCTGTTGCAAGAGTATCTGGTGTGGCTGATAGGAAATTTCCCCCCATGCAGAAGAATAGGTCTGCATTACCCTCACGCATCTGTGTTATGGCCTCGACAACATCGACTCCATGCTCCCTTGGGCTAACAATTCCACATGCTGAATCAAGCCTTTCAAGGAATGCTTCGCTAGGTCTTTCCCATATACCGACTGTTCTATCTCCCTGAACATTTGAATGGCCACGAACAGGGCATAATCCGGCCCCTTTCTTCCCAATATGGCCACCCATCAACATCAGATTGCTAACTTCCTGTATTACAGCAACACCATTCCTGTGTTGAGTAAGACCCATAGCCCAACATGCTATTGTTGCATCTGATTTGGCTAGCATACGTCCAGCGGATTCAATTTGGAAGCGTGTAAGTCCTGAGTCATTCTCTATTTGTTCCCAAGATGTATTGTTCACATTTTGACGCATTGATTCAATACCTTTTGTTGAATTTTTTATGAAATCATTATCCAATGCATCCAATTCAAACTGGACTTTCATTAAACCATGCATTAAAGCCGCATCGCCACCAATTTTCACCTGTAAATGAATATCAGCTAGAGGCTCACTTCCGAATGACATTTTCATGTAATCCTGTGGATGTTTGAATCTAACTAAACCAGTCTCCGGTAGTGGATTCACATGAATGATTTTCGCACCATTTCTTTTTGCATCTCTTAATGCAGTCAGCATACGAGGATGATTGGTTCCAGGATTCTGTCCAATAACCAATATCACATCTGAATGATTAAAATCATCTAATGAAACTGTACCCTTGCCAATTCCTATGGTTTCACCCAAACCTCTTCCACTAGATTCATGACACATGTTGGAACAATCTGGCATATTATTTGTACCTAAAGTCCTGGCAAATAATTGGTACATAAAGGCCGCCTCGTTAGAGGTGCGACCCGATGTATAGAATATCGAGCGGTTAGGGTCTCCACTTTCATCAATTACTTTAGCAATTAAATCAAAGGCATCTTTCCATGAAATTTTCTCGTAGTATTTGCTATCAGGAGCAAGTACTACTGGATGTGTGATTCTACCTTGTTTATTCAACCAGTAATCACTTTTCAAAGACAAATCTTCAACACTATTACGTGCAAAGAAACTAGGATTAACTAGGCCCTTCATCGCTTCATCAGCTACCGCCTTTGCACCATTCTCACAAAACTCGAACATTGTCGAATGTTCAGGGTCAGGCCAAGCACAACCCGGGCAATCGAAACCAGATGGCTGGTTGACCGTTGTAAGCGTCTTAATTGTCTTATTAAGGCCCATTTTTTTGATACCATGTATCATCGAAGAAGTTGCAGCAGGAATACCTGCAGCTATCGATTTTGGTTTCTTAATTTTCAATGTATTACGGTCAGGCGGAGTTGTTGCGACGACATCTCTTCTACCTGACATTATTGTCCGGGTTTGGCGAAGGCTTGTCAATGATGCGGCTCAAATCACCTATAACTGCAGGAGTTTTGCTACTTGCAAAGCCAATCAAAGTCATTCCACTTGCTCGCGCTAGTGATTCTGCAGCGGAACTTATTGCGCCCACAGCAATGATCAATTCAATACCTGAACGAACAGATTTGGCTACCAACTCCCACCCGATTCTACCAGATAATCCTAAAATTTGGACAGGGATATCGTTGCGTATAGCCCCTCCGACCACTTTGTCCACTGCATTATGCCTACCAATATCTTCACGAATAATCAGCAATTTCCCATTCTGATCAAATAATGCAGCAGCATGCATACCACCTGTTGCCTCAAACCATGGTTGATTTAATTTCATTTCATTCATCATTGAATCCAATTGACCTGTGAGAAAAACAGTCCGGTCAACGAACTCTGATGGCATTGGGACATCTCCAGTTGTGCATGCTCCACAGGCCGCAGTAAGTAAGTCATCACTAGGCCGACTGCGTACTTGACCCGATACAAAGACCTCAGTTCCTTTGACCTCGATAGAATCCACCCGACCTCTGCCTTCACAAAAAATGTGCCCAAATGCCAAATCTCCTAAATCGAATGGCGAAGCTAATATTCTGACAACAGTATTGCCATCACATTGTATTGTTATTATGGATTCTTCAGCCAATTCATCGATTTCGGGATTAGGATATTCACCACCTAATCGATGCACAGGACGCTTTACCATAACTATCTCCTACAGACTATACTCAATAGCAATTGTCATTGAATTATTCGGGCCTTTCTATGTCGAAGAATTCAAATTGTAAATCCACTAATTCAGAAGATGATTTCGCTTCACAATATGCGTCTAAAGGTTCCTTGTTCAAGATGAAAAATTGTTCACCCCAACGGAATGCACCTAGCAATTTTCTAGCTTGTTTTTCTCTACCTATCAAGTATAGTGATGCTGCTAGGGCTTCAGCGGTAGTCATCTTCCCAGGTTTACCCCAATTCACTGGATTTGCTGCAAGTAAAAGAGGTAGCATTCTAGGTTTCAGTTTGGTTCTCCTCATTACTTGGGCAACTGAATCTTCAATCTGTGCCCATGAACAATCAAGTCCTACTAAAGAACCTCCTTCTTCCAGTAAAAGAGAATGGTCTTCTGGGCCCAATACCTTACCACAGAGGGGCTCAAGAATGATTCCTCTTCTAGGTAATTGATTGAATCGTTCATGTAATTTCAAGTCGTTTCTACGTGATAGTCTAACAGCAGTATTCTTTTTCGGATCGTCCTGGGCAAGCCAAATAGCATGTACAGGGATGTCTTTGTGCATTGTTCATTCCTTTCCGCCAAGCAAGAAATCACCGAGTGTCAACCCTCTAGGGTTTCCACTATTCACGTGTCTATTTTCGTCAGGACTAGACTCTACCATCAATGTGATATCAAGTGCTCTCTCTAATTTTCTAATAACTGCATCAGTTGGTCTTTTACCAGATTCAACATTATTGATGACATTTATTTTTTCAGCCATCTTACGTGCTAATTCTCTCTTATCCCACCCACGCTTAGTTCGTGCGGTTGCCACTCTTTTGGAGAAATCCGAGGCTAATTCCTTTTCACCCCTCAGCATGATGTCTTTGCCCTTGCGGCCAATTCCACCATAACCTCCTGAAGTTGAAGTAGGAGTGGTTCTGGCTTTTGCTAAGCCAGGAGCTACTTTTTTCTCATCCAAACCCATCTTGTCAGTGCAACGTTTGCATGCTTGAACTTCGGCTCTGCCCATCATGACAGACCTTGTACCAACCTTCATTGCCCCACATAGTTCACAGTCCGCCACAATAGCCACCTAATGCGTTGTTGTGGCCGCGCTTCATCAAGGCTTCGTAAAGACTGGCAAATGAAGCATTATACACGGATATTTGAAGAAGGACGGCCACCGGACTCACTATATGGGCACAGAGGTCGACCAAGGCTCGAGCGAACCGCTCAATATTGATGATAATGATTTGAAATCATTAGAACTCGATTACAAGCAACTTCAAGATGAAGCACAGAGGCTATTATCCGAACGTGTTCATTTAGAAAATGATCTTGCCAATGTCAAAAAACGTGCAAGTCGTTTAGATGAAGAAGTACGTATATTGAAGAGCCCACCACTAATTGTTGGCCATCTACAAGATGTACTCGATGAGGAAAGGGCAATTGTTCGTTCATCCAATGGTACTGTGTTTCAAGTTTCTATAAATCAAAGGCTTGACCCTGAGAAATTACGCCCAGGTACTAGAATCGCCCTTAATCAAGATACTCTTTCGATTATTGAAATACTACATGATGCATGGGATCCAATGGTCTCTGGTGCTGAGATGATTGAGAAACCGAATATTGATTACGAGAATGTTGGGGGGCTAGATGAACAAATTTTGCAGGTACGTGAAGCAATTGAACTGCCTCTAGAGAAACCAGAATTGTTCCGAAAAGTGGGTATCGAGCCACCTAAAGGAATTCTACTAGTTGGCCCACCTGGCTGTGGTAAGACTATGCTTGCTAAGGCTGTCGCTAGTCAAACAAAGGCATCTTTTATTCGCATGGTGGGGTCAGAACTAGCACAGAAGTATATTGGTGAAGGGGGAAGAATGGTGAGAGAATTATTTTCTTTGGCCAAAGATAAATCACCAGCAATTATTTTCCTAGATGAAATCGATGCTATTGGTGCAAAGAGGCTTGATTCAGCAACCAGTGGCGATAGAGAAGTTCAGAGAACATTGATGCAACTATTAGCCGAATTGGATGGTTTTGATTCATTGGAAGATGTCAAGATAATAGCAGCCACCAATAGACCGGATATTCTAGATGATGCTTTACTAAGGCCTGGTAGGTTCGATAGGGTTATCGAAATCCCTCTGCCGGATGAAAGCGGCAGGAAAACAATATTGTCAATTCATTTGGAAAGAATGTCTACCTCTAGAGTTAATATTGCCAAAATTGTTGAGATGACCGAGGGATTCAGCGGGGCTGAATTGAAGGCCACTACTGTTGAGTCGGGAATGATTGCAATTAGAGATGGTCGTTCTAAAGTTAAGCAAAATGACGTGATATTAGCAGTCGAGAGAATCAAAAAGAAGCGCGAGTCGAACGGTATTTCAACTTCACCTGACGCTCTTTATGGCTGATTGTTTCGGCAATGTTCATCAGTTGTCGGTTTTGACAACAGCATATGTCCAAGAGAATTGTTGAGTGCGTACCCAATTTCTCAGAGGGTAGAGATCAATCAATTATCAAAGCGATTAGTGATGCTGGGCGTGGTATTGAAGGAGCGCGGGTGCTAGGTATAGAGCCCGATGGAGACTACAATCGAACCGTATTGACGATTGCTGGTGAACCCGCTGCGGTTAGTGAAGCTGCATTTAGAGTAATCAAAGCAGCATTTGAGAATATCGACATGAGTTCTCATGAAGGAGAACATCCTCGTATAGGCGCTGTCGATGTTTGTCCATTTGTGCCCTTAGAAGGTGTAACGATGGATGAATGTGCAATTCTTTCACGCGAATTAGCAATACGAGTGTCTAATGATTTAGAATTGCCAACTTTCCTTTATGGCGCCGCAGCAACTTCACCAGATAGAGAATTACTTTCAGATTTACGAAGAGGACAATACGAAGGTCTGAAGGAAAGATTGGACAATAATGGCCCGAATATGCCAGATTTCGGGCCAATGGAATGGAATGAATCTGTTGCCAGATTCGGCGCAGTTGTAATTGGTGCTAGGCAAATATTGGTGGCTTACAATGTCAACGTCGATGAAACCGATGCGATGGCTGCTAAGAAAGCAGGGTCTTTGGTCAGGTCTACAGGAAGGTTACTGAAAAGGGAAGATGGTAGAAGGACACGCATTCCCGGGATGTTGCCTATGGTTCAGGGCATGGGGCTGCCTTTAGATGCCCATGGAATTTCACAAGTATCAATGAATCTCAGGGATGTTTCAGTTACACCAATGCATATTGCTTTCGAGGCTGTTAAATCAATTGTAAATGATCACGGAGTCGATACTTGTGGCTCTGAACTTGTTGGTTTAGTTCCATTATCGGCAATGTTGGAATCTGGTAAATGGTACGCTCCAGAAGGTTGCAGTGATAATAACGAACTTGTTTCTGCTGCAATAAAGGGGCTTGGATTAGACTCTCTAGGCCCATTCAATCCTGATGAAAGGATAATTGAGTGGGCTTTAGAAAAGGGGGTAGAAGCATGAAAACACCATGGATGGAAATGACAGTTAGAGATTTTCAAGCGGCCTTAGCATCATCATCACCTACTCCTGGTGGTGGAACTGCTGCTGCCATTTCATTAGGCCAAGCATCAGCATTGACCATAATGGTCAGTGATTTGACAATAGGTAAAGAAAAATGGCAGGAGGGATGGGATATTGCCAACCATGCTATGTTAGCAGCAGTGAAAATAATGAGTAGAGCTGGTGTATTAGCCGATGAAGATAGCAATGCGTTTGATGATGTAATGGCATCATTCAAGTTACCCAAGGATGATGATGAGCAAAAGGATGCACGTAGGAAAGCCATACGTTCTGCTACACTTCAGGCTACGCAGATACCATATGAGACTGCCAAATTATCATTGCAACTATTGGAGATGTTACCCGATTTGGCTCGTAAGGGCAATGCCAATGCAGTAAGTGATGTTGGTGTTGCTGGACTACTTGCAAGTGCTGCTTGCAAGGGTGCTTTGTTCAATGTCGATATCAATTTGTCAAGTCTACCATCTGAAATGGCGGCTGAAATAAGACAAGGGGCACCAGAAATTCTAGAAAAATCTCGTGTTTTATCACGCGAAATTATGGATGCGGTTAGAGATAGGCTGTAATCAGCGAACCTGTGAGCCAGGAGAGATGTCTCCATCAATGGTGACTAGTTTTACACCACCATTGCCATCATCGGCAGCTAACATCATTCCTTCACTCATCACTCCACGTAGTTTACGAGGTTTGAGATTAGCAACAAATACCACTGATTTACCAACCATTTCTTCGGCTGTGTAATACTCTTTAAGGCCAGCACAAATAGTTCGGCCATTCTCACTTCCATCATCAATAGTTACTACGAATAACTTGTCTGCATTCTCATGATCGCTTACATCAGTAATCATTCCCACTCGTAATTCAACTTCCATAAACGTCTCAAAATCGAGATGTGTGGTTCCTTCTGGCATTTTTCTTCCTTCCTTTTTCTTCTTCTTTCCGCCCTTGACAGCATGTGTTGGGTCGGCACTAGTTTGTGAATCATTACTTGCTAACGATTTCTCTTGTTCGAGAATTTCATCTAAATCTAATCTTTGGAATAGTGGCTTTGCTTCCTGGTCACTCCATTTTGGCTCGACAGTCCAATTGATAGCAGATTGCCACATTGTTAGAGAAACGTCTCCTTGTTCACCCAATGCTTGCCACAATCTCTGGGCGCTGAATGGTAGGAATGGCTGAGTTGTAATCGCTAAAAATCGTGATACTCTCCAGCCAAATGCCAATTTGGCCATGGATTCTTTAGCACCATCGCCATCTAAATCTTTCAAAAATTTCCAAGGTGTTGCTGACTGTAACATCTGATTACCCATTTGGGCAGCGGTCATTATACCACGTAGTGCTTCTTTGTAGCGATGTCTTTCAAGGCTAGTTGTGACCTGAGCATGGATTTCTTCAAGGCGGTTCATTTCATTAGAACATAGATTTAGGTCTTCAAATGTAGACAATGATCTATCGGATGGTAGCCTTGCGCCTAAGGTAAGTACACGATGGACGAAGTTACCATATGCGGCAATCAATTCTGAATTGATTTTCTCAACAAAGTCAGGCCAATTGAAATCTGTATCATGATTCTCCGGCATATTGATTGAGAGATAATAGCGGAGGGTATCTGGGTCAAATCTCTCTAAGAAAGAGGGTAGCCAAACTGCATGTTTTCTCGATTTAGAGAACTGTCCACCTGATAACATTAGATATTCCATTGCGGGGACGTTATCCTCGAGGTGTAATTCTCCAGGCCCAGGAAGACTAGGATTTGTGGAGGAATCCAAACCCTTTGCTGCATGGTTAAGACCCATAATTAGAGCTGGCCAAATAACTGTATGGAACGGAATATTATCCTTTCCAAGGAAGTACAGATGCCTAGGTGTTTCTCCATTTTCAGATATTTTCCACCACTTTTCCCAATCGTCATGTCCAGCATGACGTTGAGACCATAGTTTAGCACAGGAGTAGTACCCTTGAACCGCTTCAAACCAGACATAGATACACTTTCCTTCCCATTCATCTCCTTCTAATGGTAGAGGTATTCCCCAGTCGAGATCACGAGTTACTGCACGAGGCCTCAGGCCCATGTCGAGCCATTGTTTGGTCATGGCTCTGACATTGGATTTCCAGACATCTTGCCTTTGACTAGCATGGGTCTCGAGCGCTTCTTGAAACAAATCTAGGCGATAGAATAGGTGCTCTGTGTCACGGATTTCTATAGTAGCTTCAGGATTCATTTTGGATTTTGGATTTTTCAATTCATGGGCTTCGTATGTAACTCCACATTCGTCACACTGGTCCCCCCTTGCTCCACTCGCTCCACAACTAGGACAATCTCCCTCAACATATCTGTCTGGTAAGAATCTCCCCCCGTTTTCACGGATTTCATAATATTGCTGCATAACCTTACGCTCGAAAAGTCCAGCATCCATCAGTGATTGGAAATTTTCTGAAACTATTTTGTGGTGCTCGGGGTCACTTGTTCTATTGAATAGTGAACCGCCATATTCAACACCTCTAGGGTCAATATTAGGCTCCCAGCTACAACCAAGGTCAAGTAGTGCTTTTGTGTTTAGAGCATGATATTTATCAACAATATCCTGAGGTTTAACTCCTTGAGTTTCCGCTGCAACAGTGATTGGAGTTCCATGCTCATCAGAACCGGAAACCATCAGTACGCGATTTCCTTTAGCGCGCTCAAACCTAGATTGAATATCGGGCGGCAAATAACAACCAGCAACGTGTCCCAGATGCAGAGGGCCGTTAGCGTACGGCCATGCAACACAAACAAGAACATGCTCGCCACTCACCTGTGTCACCTAACCTGTCGGATGCAATGAACTACATGAGTCCTGTGCATGTCAGGCTTGCGAAGGCTCAAGAACTGAAGGCTCCACAGACACATTGGGCCGATTGGCCGAGGAGTTCATTGAACCCCATGGCAGACTACACATTACTGATTATTTATGCATCCCTTGCGTTGGGTGTTTCATTCATCTGTTCCCTGCTAGAAGCAGTACTGCTATCTATGTCAGTATCTCACGTTAGTGTCATTAACAAGTCTGGTGATAAAAATGGATCTAGGTGGGCGCGTCTAAAAGAAGATGATTCAGTCAAACCACTAACTGCCATATTGACTTTGAATACAATTGCGCACACTATGGGTGCTGCGGGTGTGGGTTCTGAAGTATCTCGTATCTGGGGCGATGACAAGCTCACAATAGCATCGATATTTTTGACATTGGCAGTATTATTCCTATCGGAGATTATACCCAAAACTCTTGGTTCCGCCTACTGGAAAGTATTTTCGAGACCATCTGGAATAGTATTGTCAGGGATGACTAAAATCCTATCACCATTCTTTGTACCACTATTGTGGTTTAAGCGCTTGTTACCAAAGGCAGAGACCTCTTCAGTAACTCGTGATGAACTCCATGCTTTAGCCGATATCGGCGAAGAAGAAGGTGAGTTGGAAGAAGATGAAGAGACAGTCATCCACAATCTATTGGCTCTAAGAGAAATCCCAGTAAAGGATGTAATGACTCCAAGAACTGTAACATTATCCTTTGATCATGATTGGACAATCCGTCAAGTTTTAGACGATACCAAGATTTTACGATTTGGCAGAATGCCAGTATATGAAGAAACTATTGATTCTCTATCTGGATTCGTTTTGCGCTCAGATATATTGATGGCTGCATCTATGGATCAATGGGATACAACTCTATTGGACCTGAAAAAGCCATTATTGACTATCGGTATTGACGATAGTGTTGACCTGGCGCTTGATAGATTCCTTGAATCAAAGGTCCAGATACTAGCTGCATTAGACGAATTTGGCGGCACTGCAGGTATTATCACCATGGAAGACGTAATTGAAACTCTTCTTGGTGAAGAAATAGTAGATGAATTAGACGAACACGAAGATATGCGTGAGTTAGCACGTGAGCAAGCTGCTAGTGAAGAAGAGTGATTACAATATTTTGTTATCAATCCACTCTAATATCAGTGCATCTCTTTCCTCATTAACTCTGTTTTTTGAGTGAGTGAGAGATGTTAGTAAATGTGGATATACTTCTACATCTTGGTCTAATAGTAAATCATAGTGGTACCTTCCAAGCCTAGAATCATTCTCTGCTTGTAGTAGAAGTATGGGGGCCTTTGGTACACCCCATGAAGGAATGTCAATATCTCTCCATTCAATATTACCTATTTCAGGATGTATTTTGTTGAAACCTTTCATCGCCCATCGTTTGAATAGGGGGAACATGAATGGTATATTGGATGTTAATTCTTTCATTATTGGCGAATATGCAACCATTGGCGACTCTAGCATTAGTGTGCCATAACTGTCCTTCCACCACCCTTGGTGGCGTGTGTTGTGCATGCCTATACAGATGAATGCCCCTAGGCTATGTCCAAAAAAGTGAACCTTGTTAATTTTAGATTGATCTACAGACTCTAGTAATATCTTGAGGTCTTGGATTACTTTACCTGCAGTCCATTCTGGTGTGTCAGGAGCCATTCCGTGCCCTCTCATATCATGGGCTAGTGTATGTAGCCCTTTATTGCGAAATAATTGAATTCTTTCTGTGAATTTTTCACTTGAAGATTGCCATCCATGTACGAAAACTACCATGTCTGATTTATTCGGTTGATAGTTAACATATCCATAGACATCGACTCCATTGTTATCTAAATTTATGATATCCCAATCTTTATTGGAAAAAGGAAGACTTCTCTTAGTTGGTCCGCGGAATATTAGTCGCAATAATATTTGATGAACCAATATTAGAATAGTAATGCTGACTAGAGCTATTGAATAAGGTGTCAGTATTGACAAAACAGCACATGTGGCAATTAATGTTAGTATGGCATAGCCATCCCAGGTCGCCTTACGGCGGTCCATATTCAGTCCTCAGTTTCTTCTACTGATTCGCCTTCAACAGATTCCTCTTCGGCCTTAGCAGCTCTCGCCTCTGCCTTTTTCTGAGCTTTTTCTTGGCGCTCAACTTGCTTTTCTTGCCACTTGTCACCAAAGTCACCAAGAGATTCAAATCTAGCTATCCAACCAGTTTCATTTCCAGTAGCTACGTGCTTAACCAGGTATGCGCTAAATGCTAAATCGAAAATTCCTTGAGAAAAATCTGAATTCTTCTTGAAGAAGAAATTTAATATCCAAATGACAATCATTACTGCACCAATAGCTACGTTTGTCACACCGCCACTTTGTCCAAGGTTCTGGAAATTCATTCCAATTAGAATGAATCCAATTAGGAATAAGAATCCTAGGCTGTTATTCAAAACCGCATGTATGAATATTGGTTTGGACCCAGAGGAATTGATGTATTTGGTACGAGAAACGAATTCTCCGATATTCCTACCAGCCCATATAGGGATGACAAGCCAGTTGACAAGTATCATTAGGAATGCTCCTATGAAAGGTATTGTCAAATCTGGATCTCCGAATGCGAATATTGCAAGTGTTCCAATAAGGACTCCGAAGTTCCATGCGAAATTAATCAACCAACCGATATAACGAGGCATTTTACCTGATAGTTCGTATCCTTCTGGAAGACCACTAGGGCGTAGTTTTTCCGTTTTAGCTGCTTTTGGAGCTGCTCTCTTTGCAACTGCTTTCTTCGCTGCTGCTTTCTTTGGCGCCGCCTTCTTTGGCGCTGCTTTCTTTGGCGCTGCTTTCTTAGGAGCTGCTTTCTTTGCAACAGCTTTTGCTGGCTTATCTTCATCAAGATTTTCGACTTTGTCAAGTAATCCCATTTTTGTCACCTCAACTATACATTGCACCGATTGCACGGTATGTTTCGAATTCTTCTGAATCTACGAATTCAGCTATAGCATCTTCAGGCATTCCGCCCAATAATGTGTCGACGACCGAGAAGAACTCAGAACGGTCATCTTCAGTGGAGTTTTCTGGAGATGAGCCTACGCTACGGTAAACTTCAAACCCATCGGATTTAGTAAATTCCTCAATTTTATCTTCGGGAAGATTAGAACCTAATAGTGCATCAACAATTGATACAAACTCTAAGAATAAATCGTCAGATTCGTCAGCGGGTTCAGCAACATAAGATTCTTCTTCTTCATCAACCTCAGCCTCATATTCCTCTTCGTCATCCGATTCAATCAATTCATCTATATCGGCCTCACCAGCAATTACAGCCTTGACTAATTTACGCTCAGACATTAATGATTCAAGCATTGGTCTTAATTCACGAAGTAATTCGCGGTCACCTTCATCTTTAGCAGATTGGTACTCCGGTTTGAGTCTACGTAATTCATCTTCGATGGTTGTTAGTTGAGTATTCAACTCCACTAATGTATTTCCATCAAGGTGGCTTTGCTCTTCCTCTTCTTGATTTAGTAGTTGGACGGTTGGAGAATCTCTCACTTCAGCAACTTTGTCATCGCGCTCTTCTTTACGCATTACTATGATGTCACGGTCTAGTTCATGCCCAAATCTATCTGAATATCGATCGAGTAAACTGCCGATTTCGCCCTGGCTAATTCGGTCAATGTGCCCATAAACCTGTTGAAGCGGTTTACCACTCTTTTTGGCATACAGGCCGGAATATGAATCCTCTTCAACAACTTCTGGTTCCGGAGCTGGTGCTGGACTAGGTGGTAATGCCTCAATAGCGGGTTTTGGAGGAGGCATGACGGGCGCTTCAGCAGTTGCTGGCGTAGGTACTGGTGGTGGCCCTGCTGGAGAACTAGGAGCAGGTGGTGGAGCAGGGGCCGGAGGCGCAGGTAATGGTGCAGGAGGAGGAAGGGGTGCTGCAGGTAATGGAGCCGGTGGTGGAGGCAATGGCATACCCGGTGCAGGTGGCATTGGCATGCCTGGAGGTGGTGGCATTGGCATAGGCGGTAGGCCTGGCGGAGGGGGTAAATCGTTGCCTTTATTCTTCTTCTTACCCAGCCCCATGGTGTGCACCTCATACCTCGTGGGCAGTAATCTGCCCTTGAACGTTGCCATTGGTCGAACCATACGTAGTATGGTATTGCGACCTAAGATACAAGACGAGCCCATCCTTTCAAAATCATGAAAGTCGCCCCTGCCTCATGTATCTCAATTACATCACCAGTAGACCCATCAATGATGCGATCATCGAATCTTGCAATCGCATCATCAACAGTGATTTCTATTCGTACTAATTCGTCTCGTGAAAGAGCTATTCCTTCACTAAGACAGTCAAATGAATTTGACCCATCTGGGTCGAGGCGATGGAGTGGGAATTCAGTGACCCTCATTCCACTCTTACCATGTAGCGAACCAGGCCATCGGATTTGGCGTCTAGTATCGATAGTCACTACTTCATCTGTTTCTCCAGCACTACCCAACACAACACTTGAATCGGCCCTGATTAAATTCTGAAATAGTAATGCGTGATTATTCAAAGCAGTCAATCTTCCATTCAACACTCGTTGTCTGCGACTATCGGATTGCATTAACTCGGATAATTTCTCAACACTAGCTTTGCCTCGAAGTCCCTTTATTCCCTCTCTATCCATCATTTCCTGTAAAGATGCAGTCATTACCTTCAACATCTTGGTATCTCCTTCGTAAATAGAATCCAATTTACCAACAACCGATTCTATTCCTACTCCAACACGTTTGGCCCATCCTGTTGCGCCAGATTGACGCGACCTCTCTAAAAGGTCGCTTACCTCTACGCCTTCTCCGCGTATATGGCTAACTAATTCTCTTCTTGCTTCAGAACCAAGATGGAAGAATTTGGGATCTCGGTAATGCAGATGGAATCCTCGGTGCCCTGAAAATGTAACCTGTAAATACTCTTCTTTGAATCCAAAATCTGGCTGCAAAAAATCATTCCATAGGGACCATGCTTGTTCTTGAATAACATCTATCATTCCGGGGAAGTCTTTGTCGGTCACACCTGGCAAATGGTCACCATCTAGATCGAAAATCAAGTCAGCACCCAACCAATCTTTGTCTGCCATCTTCAATTCATGGGGTTTTTTCCAGTATGCAGTTGAATAGAAACACGAATGTTGCGGCCTTTCACATATGAATCTCCGCACACTTTCCATATCAGAAAATGCCTTGTGCCGTAGGGGCATTCCTCCTCCGAATGGAATAAACATCCATTCTCTAGTTCTTAGTCGAGGCGGGGTCCACAATTGTGCAGTACGATAGTACTGTGTAAATCGATGCGCGAACCTAGCCCAGCCTGAAATTGTACCACCTCTGAGGTAGGTAGTTGGCGGAGACCTTTGAATCTTCACTCTTTCCAGAAGCGAGTTTCTCTTTGAATTTCAACAGTTGCAGTATCGGCACCAGTTAGTTCAACATAGTGTTCCCAGCAAAAATAGTTCTTGTCAACTACCATTGCTTCGCCGAAAGTCATACGTGTGCCGCAAGATTTGCACCGAGGGCCAAGTTCGCCATTTGGAGTCTGAGCAAGTTGGATATGTTCGTGTGGCATGGGTCTTCCTCATTATGGCGTGACAGGATGAAGTCTTTGAATGTGGCGTATCACCAGTCGATTTCCGTGCTTTCATCGCACAAGGCGAGTAAATCCAAAGCAACTTCGCACGATTCTGAAATTTCAGGTATTTTATCACTCAAAAATTTGAGCAATACTGGTTTAGCACTGCGATCACCTATGGCGCCAAGTGCCTCAGCGGCTTCATGGCGCACCATGACATGCTCTTGTTCATCGCTCAGGACCTCGATTAATTTAGGAACTGCTAGTGGATCTTGCATTTGTCCAAGGACATATGCTAACTCGTGGCGCAACAATGCACTATGAGAATCAAATCCATCGCATAAAGCCATCACTGCATTACTCGTTCTATCATTCCTTAGCGAGAAAACTGCTCTCATTCTGAGGAACATTTTGATGTCCTCGTCAAGAAGAGTGTTGCGAAGTGAAGATACATTCGATTCCTTAGATGGTGGAGCAGGATCTACAGAACCATATTCTGAAACACCAGGGATTCGGTCTGCAATACTCATGAATTATTCACCAGAACCGATAAAACTCATACCATCAACGTCGAAATTGGGGTCTATGAGGCCTATTCGTTGCCCCTCTTTCAAAAACATCCTAATCGACTCTCGCCCTTCAGACTTGTAATCAATGGTTCTTTCGTTAACATACATAGATACGAATTCCTTATTGGTTTCGTCATCTATACCTCTACCCCATTTTTTAGCGAATTCTAGTGCCGTATCAGGGTTTGCGATAGAATGTTCGATACTCATTTTCGTATACATTGTCACATCCTCCATAGTTTGGTTACCCAAATCTTTGCGAACCACATTTCCTCCAAGAGGCATAGGTAATCCTCCAGTCTTTTCATTCCACCAGACTCCCAAATCAACTAAGACGTCTAAGTCGTGATCAACATAAGTCAATTGTCCTTCGTGAATAATTAGTCCTGACAAGTAACTTCCATCTAGGATTTTAGGAATGATTTCATCGAATGGTACTACTTCGTAAACCAAGTCGCCCCAGCATAGCCGAATCCCAAGATATGCACTTGTTTTGAATCCAGGGACAGCAATAGCACTATTCTTTGCATCTTCAATGGTTACTCCCTTCTTACAGACGACCATTGGCCCATATCCCTCACCCATAGATGCCCCGCAGTTCATCAATGCATAATCATCTGAAATCTCAGGGAATGCATGGATACTGACAGCAGAAACTTCTAACTCCTTGTTCATAGCTCTGTGATTTAATGTTTCAATGTCTTGCAATTCATGTACAAAATCATAACCGGGAGTAGGAAATGCATTCGTAGTCATAGCATGAAACATGAAAGCATCATCAGGGTCTGGTGAGTGACCGATTCTTACAATCTTGTCTCCGGTATTATTCGTGGGTAATTTAGTATTCATTTTATCACCTATTGTAGTATCAATGACATGCTTTGCCAAATTTCTTCAATCGCCAGTAATTATACGGCCATGGAGTTATGAATCCTGCGAATAACATGATTGGAATAACCCACCATGTAAGTATAGCGCCACCAGTCATCAATAGATCAACTAAATTCATTGCCGCCTCCATGGAAATCATGGATATTAGGGACATGCCAATAGCTACTTTGAATGCCTCTTTCAATATCATTTGCTTAGCTAATATTAAGGTTTCAAGAGCAATAGATGTTAGTAATCCATTAATCATTGCTAAAGCCATTATACTCATGGCGGACCAGCCAGAATCTGTATAGATGAATTGGAAGGCAGCAATAGTCCCAAAATCACCAATAGAACATCCAATGAGGCACCATTTCGTATTATTAGCAGAAGTTTTCCAGACCTCTTTATCTTTCCAAGAGAATACAGAAACTGTCGATGATTCATCATCGGTATCACAGCAGGAGCCGTCGCCCATCTCTGCGTCCATGGACTAGCGAATAGTGTAGGGTTTTTGAATAGTGGTATGTTGCTGGGAGGTGAAAATATAGTAACAAATACTAATATTTCGTCCAAATCCTCCGTTAGACTTTCAAGTTTGATGTGTCCTAAGTGTATTATGGAGGGTAGTTTGAGATCTAGGCTCATTCTATCTATTACCGTTATTATTTTGGGAATAACACCCATTATTTCAGCAAATCCAAGCGGGTTGACATACTTAGACTCAACATGGTCTACCTACGATGCTGAAGATGGAGAATTAGTCGATATAAACTCAAACCATACTATTGTGGCATCTGTTCATGACGATAAGGTAATTTTGTTCAATTCTTCATCATTGGAAAAAATTGCAACCTTTCCATTTGACAGGATATCTACAATCAAGTTTTCTCCAAGTGGGGACTTATTGGCTGTGAATAAAGTTACTAGTACTCAAAATAAAGATTCGTTAAAACTCATTGACGTCGCTTCACTTACAGTTTTGGAACAGAGCGGAATATCTGATGGTAAAGCAAAAGATATCGATTGGAGTAATGATGGACAAATAATAGCAGCACCTGGCCCTGATGGTGATGTAGAACTATACAAGCGCTCAGATTTATCTGTCAAAGATACGCTACATAGCGTCCATAATGTTGATGTGAACTGTATTGATTACAGATTTGATGATGCATATGTGATAACTGGAGATGAATCTGGACGATATGCTGTTTGGAATACTACTAGTGAGGGTGCCAGCCATAGAGAGGGTGATTATCGCGAATATGATGAAAACCTCTTAGATTGTAAATTCACTCCGAATGGAGAAGATATAGTATTACTTGGGGAAAGTGGGGAAATAACCTCCAGAGGATTTCCTGATTGGGGAGTAATTCACCAAAATACAATAGAAGGTGCGAAAGAAATACTCTTTTCCAAATCTGGCACTAGAATGCATGTATTGGTGGAATCTGATGATTTCAGAGGTTTGCTAACATACGATTATGATACGTTTAGCGAGATTAAGCGAACCACATTTTTCCACAATGTCGAAGATATCGCCTTCATCGAGGATGAATATAGTCGCCTTCAAGCATTATATGTTGCAGGAGGGACTGGCCAAATCTCTGTATATCTGAGGGATTATACTCCTGATGGTTTCAACGAACCTGGTGCAGATTTAGATGGTGACCTGGTGCCAGATAACTTGGACCCGGATGATGATGGCGACGGATTGATTGATGATTGGGATAACGACATCGGCTGTGATGCACCAGATGGTACTCCTTGCTCCCAATATGCAGATTTAACTAAAATTCGAAGCATCGAGATAGATGTTGGTGAGGAATTCACTATACGCGATAGAATAACACTTCCAACAGAAGATTCCAGCAATATTAGAAACTTGAGTCGCAATGCAATAGCGGTTGATCAGAAAATAAGCTCACATGAGGCGCAACTCTTTGCCGATGCAATGTGCTCGAATATGGATCATGGAGACATTATCGAACAGTGGAGAGAATCCATTGGATTATCGAATGGTAAATTGGGAGAGGCGGTAGTGCATTGCATACTCGATGATGGAATGACTTTTGTTAAAATTGGAGACTCATCGACTCAAATTACACTTTCTGTGATTACAACATTCACTTATCAAAGTAATATCACGCTCCCCCTTAACATTACACTAAACCGGCAACCACTACCTACTGATGGCTCGATAGGTTGGCTAGCCCCCTCTCATCCAATCGCTTTGTCGTTCAGTGGCAAAGGGATTATTGGAGAAGAGATTCCAATGTGGCAAAATAAGGATGGCGATGTTGTAAAAGTAGAATTAGAACCAATGATTGAACAGGAGCCCACTATATTGGAAACAGCCCTAGATTGGGCTCTACATCCAATTGCATTTGTATTTTATTTAGCTGGAATAATAGCCTTGGGAACTCTATGGATTAGAAGGGAAAATCAAATTGATATCGATTTGGATGATGACATGGATGATGACATGGATGAGAATTCAGATGATGATGATGATGAAGATGATGATTTAGATGAAGAATTTGAAAATCAATCTGATGATGATTCGAACGATATTGTAAATGATGAAGAGCCTAAAGAGAGGCCAAAACGTACCCCTCCTAGCAAAGAACGTACTATGTACACAACATCGCCACAACAATCACTGGCGAAAAAGAAGAAAGTAAATCCGACCACCTTGAATAAAGATGGACCAATAATGAAAACTAAGCGTAAACGATTGATTGCTCCTGAAGATGAGCCTATTGTTGCTAAGAAGAAAGTTATAGTTGCGCCAGTTGAGCCTAAGATTAAGAAAAGAAAGGTGAAGGTTGTTCAAGAAACAGTTCCAGAAGAGCCTAAGAAGAAAAAACGTAAATCGGTTCGTAGGAAGGGCAAAACTAAATCTAAATCATCTAAAAAAATCGATGAGAAGAATCTCCAAGACAATCTTGTAAACGATTTCCTGTCTGAAGATTGATCACCAGGCCATAACCGGATCTTCTTCCATGTTACATGCTAGTTTGAGGAACTGCTGCAACCCTTCCATGTCCTCTGTGTCCATTCGATTTATCACTTCACCAAAATAACGTTGTAATCTCTCTATGGTTTGCGAGGATTTCCTACTACTGATATTGATTACATCATTTCTGACATTACTACTATTTTCAAAATCAACCAATCTTTTCAGCAAGGCTGCATGAGCTGTTTTGACAGACTCGATGTCTGAATCCTTCCTAGCAGCAAATACTCCGAACACCATTGGATGACCGCTTACCATATTCCATTCTTCTCCTAAGTCCATACGAACTAATTCGGGAAAATCTCTAGATGCTTCTAAAGCACGGTCGCCGATTAACAAACACCCATCGCATGTGTTTAGCATTCCTTCTAAATCAGGACCCATCTCGGTATAAGAGGGATTTAGATTTCTTTTTTCGATTAGAAACTTGAGTAAAGCAACAGATGTGGCGGAATCGGAGGGGAGTGCTATGGATTTCATATCTTTGATTCTAGATGAGCCGAATAAAAGTACACTTCCAACCTCGCCCTTGCTAGAGATAGATAAATCTGGGACTAAAACCAAGTCATGACTATTTTTTGCATAATCGGCAGCCGGAATTGGGGCCAGAATACAATCCCTGCGTAACAAATGACCAGTTAGCCATGATGGCGGCGCAGGTAACACCTTCCATGAATTATCAAGGCCATAGAACAGTGGTTCACAATTAATGAATGATACACGGCCAATTGTTCTATCCCAAGACATCTAATCACCTGTAGCCATACGTAAACTCCGACGTTCGGGTACATTTGGTATTATGTATTTTTCAAAGGATGAATATGTGGTGTTTCTCTGTATGGGTACTGAACCTGAATTTTCTACGATTTTTGCTAACTTAGCACCATCGTGATTCAATGGCGCGGTTGAGCCCGCCAAGTGCATAATAGATTCCTTGTGTACGGTGCCATCAATATCGTCAGCACCATACTGTAATGCCAATTCTGTCATTTCGTCACCAATATTCATACGATATGCCTTGATATGTGGTATATTGTTTAACATTAGACGAGAAACGGCTATCACTCTAAGAATCTCAGTCCCAGTAGCTAATTGGGCTTCAGGTAAGCGTGAATCATCGGGCAAGAACGGATATGGT
Organism: Methanobacteriota archaeon; assembly: GCA_002689345.1. Taxonomy (GTDB): domain Archaea; phylum Thermoplasmatota; class Poseidoniia; order Poseidoniales; family Poseidoniaceae; genus MGIIa-K1. The sequence continues at coordinate 38,204 of NZFU01000002.1, forward strand.
ACGAAGCATTGGAAACCAGAGGTTTCAGATTGTAACTCCCTCAATTTCAATAAATGAGTGATTCTTTGATCATTTGTTTCCACCGTCCCAAATAGCATTGTACAATTGGTAGGAATATCGAGCGAATGGGCTGTTCGATGGATTTCAAGATATTCTTCAGAAGATTCCTTTCCTTTGCAAATAATTTCTCGCACACTGTCATCTAAAATTTCGGCTCCTCCTCCAGGAAGGGATCCTAGGCCTGAATCCTTCAATTGCTGTAGTACCTGTTCGATCGAGCAATTTGAAAGGCCAGCAATATGCTTGATTTCGACAGCGGTCAATGCTTTGATGTGAATGTGAGGGAACTCTTCTTTTACTTGGCTAAATAGTTCACAATAATATTCAGCATCCCAGTCGGGATGAAGCCCTCCTACTGAGTGAACTTCATCAACATGAGATGAATAGGTACGCAAATCTTCGATATATTCGGATATCTCCATCTGGTAAGCATCTGCTGCTCTTCGCCCCCTTCTGAATGCACAAAACTTGCAAGCAAGAGTGCATATATTCGTTTGATTGATGTGTACGTTCATATTGAAAAACACATGATTACCAAACCTTGCTTGTTTAACCAAATTTGCGATTTGCCCAATTACATCTAATTCCTTAGAAGTGAAAAGGAAATTACCATCATCTCTAGAAAGCGGAATATTTTTTGACAACTTTTCAATAATTTCGGCAAACGAATCAGGCCATGATTGACTAAGCAAAGAATGAGACAGGTTTTGCTGCCAATCGGCCAACTCACCTGCTGCCATGGTTTTGCGCACGCACCCCAGTTATTGAATCCAACCCTCAGGTGCGACGGTTAGTTCTAACACGGAATATACCAGTAGATTGCAATAACTTGCGGAATTCCTCAATCATAAACACAGTGCTGGCCACTAATATGACAATGAACCAATCTGCTCTTTCCAAAGGAGTAGTCGATAATAATTCGCCGACTTCAAAATTCGTAAGCGGTATGGACCATTCAGCTCCTTGTACTGCGATTAGTAACAGTGACATCGAGAAGAAGACTGCGAGATAAATTGCTCTGTTGGAGAATAGACCCAGTTTAAACACACTGTCTTCACTGCTACGGCAATTCATTACATTGAATAATTGATAGACGATAAACACACTGAAACACATCGTCCTTGCATAAGCATCACCGTTACTTAGAGCCAAATAGTAAACGATTAGAGTTCCAGTAACCATGACTGCACCGAGGTAGAATATCAAAAGTAAGTCTTTGAGATTGGGGAGAGATTCGTCTACTGGGCGCGGAGGCCGGTCCATGACATTAGAGTGCTTTCTTTCAACACCTAATGCAACGGCAGGTGGCCCATCCATCAGAATATTGATCACAAGTATTTGGGTTGCCGTCAAGGGCAATGGCCATTGGAATACGACGGATGCTAGCATTAGTAATGCTACGGCAGCGACATTTGTTGAGACTTGATATCGTACGAAATTTCGTATATTGGCGTATATTTTACGCCCTTCCTCTACCGCATTGACGATATTAGCAAAATTGTCATCTTGCAATACCATATCAGATGCGTCTTTAGCAACGTCTGTTCCAGCAATACCCATTGAAATGCCGATATTTGCGCGGGATAATGCAGGTGCGTCATTTACTCCATCGCCAGTCATGGCAACAACTTCTCCCTCGTCTTGTAGCGCTGTTACAATGCGCATTTTCTGTTCAGGAGTTACGCGACTAAAGATAGCAGCGCCCTTAACAATATCACGCATAGCCTCATCATCGAGAACCTCCAATCTATCTCCACCGATAGATTCGATATGTGGTTTTGTAATGTTTAGGTCTTCTCCAATAGACTGAGCGGTCATTTGCTGGTCCCCTGTTATCATCTTTACACGGATACCTGCCTTTTGGCACCTGGCTATAGCATCATAAACCTCAGCACGAGGTGGGTCCATAATTCCAACCATTCCAAGGAAAATCAGATTGTCTTCCATTGTAGTCATATCAGTAGTATCTTCTCCAGGTTCAACCTTCCTAGCACACAATGCAATAACTCTCATAGCTTTACTAGCCATGTCACTATTAGCATTCGAAGCGTATTCAAAGTCCCCCTTCTCAATAGGAACAATTTCGCCATTGTTAACTTTCCACTTCACCAGTTGTTTGAAACCACCCGCACCACCTTTGGAAAACACCCATTGGTCGCCTTCATATTCATGAATCACAGACATTCTTTTACGGTCCGTATTGAAGAAGAATTCATGCCTGCGCGGATGTCTTTGAGCAAACTTAGCTACTGAGCCATTAATCTTGTACCCCAAAACTGCACAAGCACTGTCAGTAGGATCTCCGATAGCTGACCATTGGCCATCGACTTCCGCTATTTGTGAATTATGGCATAAAGATAGACAGGTTGCAGCCAATCGGAATCCCAAATCGCTTTGTAATTCAGCCATTTCTTCATCGCTTAATTCTTCACCATCGTGCATTAGCTTGCCTTCAGGGCGGAAACCTTCGCCACTAATTCCAAACGTCTTTGTTGGTAACATCAAACGTCTAACAGTCATCTGATTCTTAGTTAGTGTACCAGTCTTATCTGTACAAATAACGGTTGTTGACCCTAGTGTTTCAACAGCCTTCATTCTACGAATGATAGCCTTGTGCCTAGCCATATTCCTCATACCAATAGCCAAAGTGGTTACCAAAATTATCGGCAACCCTTCTGGTACAATAGCCACGAATATTGCAATAGCGATCAAGAGTTGTGCTTTGGCTTCTTTGACTAAATCGCCACCATCGACATATGCTAATATCAATTCGATTGAAACGATTAATGTTGCAACTATTAGAGCGATGAAGCCTAGGAATTTTCCGAGTGATTCCAATTTATGCTCTAGCGGTGTTTTCGGAGTTTCAGCCTCGGCAATATCGCTGGCAATGCGGCCAAGTTCAGTACTCATGCCAGTGGAAGTAACAATTCCTACAGCCCTGCCTGTGGAGATTGTTGTACCCATGTAAAGCATGTTTTTCCTATCGGCTAGTAACGTTTCAGGAGGTAGAGGGTCAGTAGTGACCTTTGCAGGCATCGATTCGCCAGTTAGGGCAGATTCGTGCACTTTACATTGCCATGACTCATTAACGCGTAAATCAGCAGGAACGTTGAGACCTTCCTCGATTTTAACTATATCACCAGGGACCAACTGAGTAGTGCTCAACTCAATTTCCATTCCATCTCTACAGACGACACATCTCGAGATTGTCATCTGTTTTAGAGCACCCATCTCTTGTTCAGCCTTATTTTCCTGCCAAAAGCCGAAGAAGGCGTTAGCGGTCAAAACAATAGCGATGAATATGGCATCTCCTGGTTGATCGGGATGAGTGGCTAAAGCAAGTAGAGCCGCCCCTATTAGCAAATAATTCAAAGGATCATGATATTGAGAAATAAAACGAATGAAATTAGAAGTTTTCTCGGGTTCTTGTAATTTATTCTCACCGAATTCCTCCAATCGCTTTTCGGCCTCTGAAGAAGTTAATCCACCAAGAGGGGTGTCGAGGTCAAGCAGTACATCTTCACTACTCTTGGTATGCCATAAAATATCTGACATGATATCACCAAGGCTGGATGCCCTTATATTGCGGTATAACACCGACTTATGATTATACGGGTGGGAATCCCATTCAATTATAGCCGATTATTTCACATGCCGGTTATTTGTGGGACCTCTATGAGCGGAGCAGGAGAGCCATGGATTCCCGCTGATAGAAATGTCAAGGAATTGACTACACGTGTCATCATCATTGGTATTTTGTTAGGCGGAATTATGACTGCTGCAAACGCCTATCTTGGGCTATATGTTGGAATGACAGTCTCAGCTTCAATTCCAGCTGCTGTAATGAGTATGATTATTTTGAGGGGTTTGAAATTTAAGGATGTGACAATTCTTGAGAACAATTCCGTTCAAACTATGGCTAGTGCAGGAGAATCATTGGCTGCAGGTGTTATTTTCACAGTACCTGCTTTACTGGTAATCGGAATATGGAATGATATTCAATGGCTAGAAACTTTCCTTATTGCCATTTTAGGTGGTCTGCTAGGTACTATGTTCACAATAGCATTGAGGAGACTATTCATTGTTGAAGAAGCATTGCCTTATCCAGAAGGAGTCGCATGCAGAGAAGTACTAGTGGCTGGTGAAAAAGGTGGTTCTGGATTGATTGCAATTATCTATGCCCTATTGATTGGAGCAACTTATGGTTGGATGGTTAAAGCATTCAAAGCCACTCATGCACACGTAGAAGGTGTAGCAAGTACCTTGGGAACTAGATTTTATGGTGGTGGTGAATTATCATTGGCTTTACTATCTGTAGGATACATTGTAGGATTAAGGATCGCATCCTTCATATTCCTTGGAGGAGTTGTAGGATTCGCGATATTAGTGCCCATTTATGGTCTGATGAATGGTTTTCCAAATGGCTCTGGAATGTTGGAGTCAATTGTAACAGCTGATTACTACGCGGTTTGGTCGGAACAAATTCGTTATGTTGGTGTCGGAGCAATGGTCGTAGGCGGTGTATACACGCTATGGTCGATGCGTAAAACAATTGCAGAAGGATTGCTCAAGGCGTTCAAAAAATCAGATGGCGACTCGGAACAATTGCGAACAGAAATGGATTTACCATTGGATAAAGTGATGATATTTTGTGGGATATTAGTCATCTTAATTTTCCTATTCTATTGGTATGCAACAGGAAATGTGATGATGGCTTTAGCAGGCGCACTTTTCCTAGCAGTGGTTTCTTTCTTCTTTGCCGCAGTTGCAGGATATATTGCCGGAGTTGTAGGCTCTTCGAATTCGCCAGTATCTGGAATGACAATTGCAACCCTTCTATTCACAATCGGATTAGTTTGGGTAGTTGGCGGATTAATCATGAAGATGGAAGAAACCGATATGATGGTTGCAACTATGTTTATTGCAGCAATAGTGGCAACTTCGGCCGCTATAGCGGGCGATGTAATGCAAGACCTGAAAACTGGTCATATGCTTGGTGCAACACCTTGGAGACAACAGATTGCTGAAATCATAGGCGTTACTGTTGGAGCACTAGTTATAGGTCCTGTACTTTCAATACTTCATGATGCCTTTCAGATTTCTAAGACGGCCTGTGCAGCAACAAATTCTCGACTTACTGCAGATGGTGCAGAATCATGGGAATTGTATAATTGTAGTGATGCACTATTCGCCCCACAAGCAGAACTGATAGGTGCTATTGTACAGGGTGCATTTGGTGGAGATCTTAATCTGCCAATGGTTTTACTAGGTGCTGCAATAGCAATAATTTTGATTAAATTAGCAATGCCAGTAATGAGTGTCGCTATTGGAATATATCTACCTCTGTCATTATCTGTTCCAATCATGGCAGGAGGAATAATTTCACATGTTCTTCTTTCGAGTGCTAGATTACGCATAGATGGTACATTGGATGGAAAGCCTTCAGAAAAAGCAATTTTGGCAACAAAGGAAGTACAGGACAAGGGCGTTCTTATTGGGGCAGGATTCATCGCAGGCGAGTCTCTGATGGGTGTACTATTGGCAGTATTCATTGTACTAGATAATAAATATTCAAACTTAGGTATTCTACCTTCAGATTGGTTTGGAGGCATCGGCACATTAGGTAATCTTGCATCGCTGCTATTCTTTGGATGGTTCGTTGCAGTATTCATCATGCTTTCAGCACGCGCTTTGCCAAAGAAAGGAAATCTTGGAGGCGACTTTGTATATGTTCTATCCGATGCTGCTAAGAGGTTGAAAGTAGCACTGAGTCCGCCGCCATTATCTGATTTTATTGTTAAAGAAAATTCCAAGGATGAATAATTATCTTTGAACACAACCATCAAAGGCCATAGTCGATGGGCATTTCTTCGGAAGGGTCTATTGTGGCTGGCATGAGTATCTCTGAATTAGAAGAAATGGCAAGAAAATGCCGGATTGAAATTTGTAAAATGACTCATCGTGCCCAAGCAGGTCACCCTGGTGGTTCACTTTCCGAAATTGACATTTTATGCGCTCTTTATGGACACAGGCTTCGTGCAAAACCTGACGACCCTGATTGGAATGATCGAGATCGATTCATCCTATCAAAAGGCCATGCATCTCCAGGAATGTATGCGGTTCTAGCTGAAATGGGGTTCATTACCCATGAGGATTTGAAAACTTACAGAGTAAAGGGCGGTGTATGCCAAGGCCACGTCGATATGAAGTGGTGCCCAGGTGTCGACTTTTCAGCAGGTAGTTTAGGAATGGGACTGTCTTTTGGCATGGGCTGTGCTGTAGCGGCAAATATTGACCAATCAGAAAGAAACGCATACGTAATGGTTGGAGATGGTGAAATTCAAGAAGGTAGTATATGGGAGGCTGCAATGGCGGCTGCTCATCATGAATTGGGTAATCTAAAACTATTTTTGGATTGTAATGGAATCCAAAATGATGATTTCTGTGAAGCGCAGATGCGTATGTTCGATATTCCTGCAAAGTGGAATTCCTTTGGCTGGGCTGTCAAAGTCATCGATGGACACAATATGTCCGATATTGTTGATGCAATAGATTGGATGGATACAGTGAAGGACAAACCGGCAGTAGTGATTGCTCAGACTGTTAAAGGCAAAGGAGTATCGTTTATGGAAAACAATCCTGCCTTCCATGGTGCAGCGCCTTCTGACGAACAATTGGCTCAAGCACTATCTGAATTGGGGGTGAGCGCATGAGTCGAATGGCTGCTACCAGAGATGGCTATGGTGCTGCATTGCTCGAACTTGCTGACAATCCAAAAGTTGTGGTGTTAGAAGCAGATTTAGGTAAATCGACTAAATCTTTACACTTTAGAAAAGCGCATCCAGAAAGAACGGTATCTTGCGGAATAGGTGAGCAAAATATGCTTCTAGTTGGGGCTGGACTTGCATCGAGTGGATACATTCCTTTTGCTAGTACATTTGCTATATTCACCGAACGTGCATTTGAACAGATGCGGAATGGTGTTGCCAGACCTAATCTTGCTGTCCACCTATGTGGATCTCATGGCGGGACACATACTGGAACTGATGGTTCTAGTGCTCAATCAATCGAGGACTTAGCAATATATCGAACTCTACCAAATGTAGTTGTTATGCATCCGTGTGATGATGTTTCTACCAAGGAATTGACTAAGCAATTACCTAGCCTAGGACAACCGTCTTACACACGCACTGCTAGAAACAAAACACCTGTATTATACGATGGAAGAGAAAACGAAATTCGTATCGGTAAAGGAATCGTTCTATCGGAGGGCAGTGATGTAGCAATCGTAGCATGTGGTGTATTGGTCCACGAAGCGATGGATGCTGCAAAGGCCTTGAGTGATGAAGGAATCAGTGCAACGGTAGTGGATATGCATACTATCAAACCACTGGATACTGATTTATTGGATGATTTGGCCAAGAAATGTGGCGCTGTAGTTACCGCTGAAGATCATTCCATTATTGGAGGATTAGGTGGAGCTGTAGCTGAACATCTGATTTCCTCACACCCAGTTCCGATGGAGAGAATTGGAGTTCCAGATAGATTTGGAGAATCGGCTGGTTCAGAGGAAATGTTGGAAATGATGGGATTAAAATCACATCATATTTCTGACGCTGCCAAGAAGGCAATCGCGAGCAAGGTTTGAAGCACCGCCTATTACAGCGGGGTCACATGGAGTTCTTTCTAGACACCGCTGATGTTGATGAGATTCGAGAAATAGCCTCTTGGGGCATACTTGATGGCGTAACCACAAACCCTTCACTGATAAAGAAAAGTGGAAGAGATTTCAAAACAGTGGTTGCAGAGATTGCCGCTATATGTGATGGTCCTATTTCTGCAGAAGTAACCGCATTGGATACTGATGGAATGGTAGAACAGGGAAGGGCCTTGAAGGCAGAATTACCTGAGAATGTAATCATAAAAATACCATGCACTCCAGAAGGTTTGGCAGCAACTAAGATATTGACTGCTGATGGAATTAGGACAAATGTTACGCTAATATTTTCAGCTTCGCAAGCATTGATGGCTGCAAAGGCAGGAGCGACTTATGTTTCTCCATTTATTGGACGAATTGATGACACTGGTGCAGATGGGATGACCCTGATTGCCGAGATAATGGCAACATGGGAAAATTACAATGTCGAGACTAAGGTATTGGCCGCATCTATTCGCCACCCAACTCACGTTTTAGCGTGTATGCAATTAGGCGCACATACGGTAACTATGCCGACAAAGATATTCCGCCAATTGATGAGCCACCCTCTAACAGATAAAGGGCTAGCAGGCTTCATGAAAGACTGGGCTGAGGTTGAAGCGGCAGGTAATGCTTGAAGCGAACGCTTGATAATGAGTACCTGCCCACATCTCAATGGGAGGCGGTAACTATGAGTGGTCATGATGACAAAGTCAAGCGTCTTCTCGATGGGGAAATCGATGAGGAAGAAATCGCCTCAGACCCTGTTTTATCGAGTTTGGCTGAGAGGATTTTCGGACTCAATATAGAGCCGATTACACCATCAAAACCAACTCAAGAATCAGGGCTACCAGAGGTTGAAGTTGTTACGGCTAAAACCAATCTAGACTCAATGATTGAAGTTGTCCCAGGTATTGATTTGCCTGCGCCATTACCTATGCCTGCTTTGCCAGATATCCCTGGAAAAGGTACTGCAAAGAAAGGCGGATTAATGAAAGTGTTTGGATTCCTAGCACTTGCAACATCGATTGCAAATATGTTTGGAGCATTTGGATTCCTAAATTCACAGTGTACTGTTGAAAAATGTACATCAGAGGCCACCAGAATCAATTGGATCGATATTCATAATATCGGTAATGAGCAAGGATGGTCACTACCGCTACCAGAATTAGGAATACCTGATTATGTAGCAGTGGCATCTAGTTTGCTAGTTCTGATTCTGGCTCTGCGCCGTAAATAATGCGGCAATTTGATGAACAGTCATCCATGAGTGGTTAATATGGGCAGCGGTAAAGCCAAGCGCGGAATACCTTCCAAGGTTGATGATTTCAACTCATGGTATCCATTTATTGTCGAGGCCGCAGAACTTGTGGACAAGCGTTATCCGATTAAGGGAATGGACGTGTGGAGGCCTTACGGATGGCGTACGATGAAATTAATCGATGCTTTGACTCATGAGGAAATGGAACGTACAGAGCACGAAGAAGTTAATTTCCCATTATTGATTCCTGAGAATTTACTAGAGAAGGAAAATGCACTGGTAGCCCGATTAAAGAGGGCACGAGAAGAAGGTGTTGATCCAGATGATTTACGTGATGAAGACGAAGAGGGCGGTTTCAAGAAAGAGGTATATTGGGTTAAACATGCAGGAGATAATGAACTCGACATCCCAATGTTCCTCAGACCAACAAGTGAGACTGCAATGTATACGATGTTCCCTCTATGGGTTCGCTCACACAAGGATTTACCCCTGAAAGTATACCAAATGGTCAATACTTTCAGGTATGAAACAAAGCAAACTCGATCATTTATCCGTGTAAGAGAGATTCACTTTTTCGAAGCTCATACCGCACATGCAGACGAAGATTGTGCTACTAGACAAATAGCACAAGATTTGGAAATTGTTGATAATTTAATGCATGATCTTTGCTTACCTGTCATCAAGGCCAAGCGTCCAGTATGGGATACATTCCCAGGAGCATGGTACACTATTGGAATTGATGCAATAATGCCAAATGGCCGCACTCTACAAGTTGCATCTTGCCATCATTATAGAGACCAATGGGCCAAAGCATTCGATTTGACATATGAGAATTTAGATGCTCAGCAGCAGCATTGCCATCAGACTACATATGGAATGTCTGAAAGGCTATTAGGTGCAATAGTTGGCATGCATGGTGACGATAATGGATTGATAATGCCTCCAGCAATCGCTCCATACCAAGTTGTCATTTGTCCAATGATTAGAAAGAATTCTGAAGTTGATACAGTTGCTAAAGCCAAAGAGGTTGCAACAATTCTCAAGGCTGCTGGACTACGTGTTAAAGTTGATTCTAGGGACATTCATGCGGGACAGAAATACTTTGATTGGGAAATCAAAGGTGTTCCATTACGATTAGATATCGGGCCTAGAGATATTGAAAATGACTCTGCCTTTGCTGCTAGAAGAACTGGTGGAAAGGAACCTCTGCCTTTGGCCACTATTGCTGAAGATTGTAAACGTGTATTATCTGAAATTTCTGATGAGTTGAGAGCACGAGCGAAATCTCATACCGAGAATGTAGTAATACAATTAACCGATTTAGAAAAGGTAGAGGATGGTAAAATCTACGAGCTTGCATTTGACGGAACCGATGCTCATGCAGAAACTATAGAGCGTACAACAGGCCTCTCATTCTTAGGCGATGCTACCGACCCATATGATGAGGAAAGACCTTGTTTTATGTCAGGTAAAATGACTACACGGCGAGTTATTTTAGCAAAGACATACTGATTACATTTCGAGTCCATCGAAATCCATTTCAGTATCACGCATCATGCGCTTCATCTGTTTATTCATCTTACGATTACCGCTCATACCCTTCATCATCTTACGTGAACGGTTCCATTGTCCGATGAGTTCTCTAACATCCTTTTCTTTGACACCAGAGCCTCTAGCAATACGGCGGATCCTATCTGCTTTGATTTTAGCAGGCTCATCCTTTTCATAATTGGTCATAGAATCCATTATAACGCGGTAGCGGTCAAGATTGGCTTGCATAGCCTCTTTCTGATTCTTACCCATAGCACCCATTCCTCCAAACATACCTGAAGGCAAGAATGAAAGTAACTTGTCGATGGTTCCTACTTTAGACATCATTTCCATTTGCGAATACATGTCATTAAGAGTGAAGCGGCCAGACATCATACGTTGAGTGATGCGCATAGCTTCCTCTTCATCCATATCTTCTGGTGCAAGATCGATTAATCCACGAATATCTCCCATACCTAGTAGGCGAGAAATGAATCGATCAGATTCGAATTTTTCTAAGTCTGAAACTTTCTCACCCGTACCGATATACATTACTGGTGCGCCAGTGGTGGCTACTGCAGATAATGCACCTCCACCACGAGCAGTACCGTCTAGTTTAGTAATCACGATACCTGTTACACCAGCCAAATCATGGAAATTAGCAGCTACTGGACCTGCGGATTGACCAACTTGAGCATCTATTACCAAGAATCGCTCGTTAGCATTAGCAACTTCAGATATTTGTTCTAATTCGACTACTAATTCCTCATCCAGTTTATGTCTACCTGCTGTATCAATTATGACTAAATCTGCTGAGGAGTGAGCTTTCAAACCATTTTTTACAATATCTACAGCACTCTTGTTTTCAGGCTCGCCATAGACCTCAACAGTTGAATCTTCCAATAATTGTGATAGTTGATTGTATGCGCCTGGACGGTGTACGTCGGCCTCAATAACAGCGACACGGACCCCGTGCCTTCTGCGATACCACTCAGCAAGTTTTGCAGTACTGGTAGTCTTACCATTACCATACAAACCCACCATGAGGATAGTTGATTGGTGAGGACGGACTTCTCGTGATGGTCCCAATAAGCGAACCAACTCAGTATAGAGTATATTCATTGCATGAGTTTGAAGAGTTACACCTGGACGAGGCTCCTCTTCACGCAATCTAATCTCAAGCTTTTCAGTGATTTCTTTGGTCTGGCGGACGTTGAAATCTGCTTCCTGTAGTGCTCTTCTTAGAGAGCGAAGCATCTCTTTTAATTCGTCCTCATCCAACTTCCTTCTACTCTTGAGCATCCCTAGTGCAGAGAAGATTCCCCTAGAGAGTGACTCGAGTGCCATGCTGCTGTCCAAAAGCGCATTTGGTTTGAACCCAACGGAAGATTATTCGGGAGGAAATGTCAATCTCAATACATCATCTTCGAGTTTAGCTTGGACTTGGCTAGCTTTAGCAGGTCTATCGAAAGGAACTGGATGTTCTCGTGAATTAATGCCAACAAGAACGGTGCCCGATTCACTGCGTAAAGACAAATCTTCACGATCTATACCGGGGAGGTGAAGATAGACATCATCGCCATCGGACCAAGTTCCTCGATGGACTTCTAATCCAAGTCCGATTTCGAAAGGACCTAAACCATCTGCAACCTTAATTTCACCATGCAATTCAGAACTAATATTACGTAATGATTCGATTCCGTGGATATCTGAATCCTTTAACTCCACTTCATGAAGATGTAAATTAGGTAGTTGTAATTCTAATTGTTCTACATTATCCCGTTCGTTTTTCCTACGAGTTTGAATAAATTCGTGTTCTAGATTAGGAGTCATTCTGTTAACGACACAGCCAGTAACGGGTAATTCGAATTCAGTAAGAGACTTATGGGCCCTCACGGTTTCATTTACGCCCATCTTTTCAGGAATTGTTACCAAAGTAAAACGAGTAACTTCTGGATTGCAAAGTATTCTACGTACATGCAGGACTCGTCTGCGGAACTTTTCAAGTTCATTTCTCATCTTTTCGCCATCTTTGGCACCAAACATCATTGCTCTTATTCCGCCGGTCAGTCGATGCATTCTGATTATCTTATCAGCCCATTTCTCTATGATCTCTGGAAGGGCTAAGAAACGAAGTGTGTGCCCAGTAGGTGCTGTATCAAATACAATAACATCCCAATCTGGATTTTCTAAATGTTTTAGCAGTTCATCAAAAGCCATTGCCTCATCCAAACCTGGCAATACCATCTCGGATGCATTGAGGTCAGGGTTTTCACCACCCATAAGTGGGCCTAAACTTTCAGTCAACTTTGGGATATGGTCAGATATTCTTGCTTCAGGGTCTAGTTCCAAGCCCCAAAGGCCTTCAACACCTTCAACTTGGGTAGGTTCAGGGCCTAATTGAACACCGAGGCTATCCGATGTACTGTGAGCCGGGTCACTACTAACAAGTAGTACTTTCAAGCCAGAATCAGCCAATCCTACCGCTGTTGAAGTTGACGTTGTAGTCTTACCAACTCCACCCTTCCCGCCGAATAGTAATAGCCGTGCCATGTCACAGGCTCGAGTTGGGCATATTCAAGCCTTAGGTTACACAACTCACTTGAATAGGGCATTACAGGACTAACATCATGGCAAGCGACTTGGTGCTGTTTCAAGTTGCTTCTATCACTGCATTAGTCGGCATGGGTTTGGGCTGGCGCGGAGTTATGACTCGCTATTCTGGATTCTATGATTTGCCGACTGCATGGAGTATGATGTTCTGGGGTATTTTACTCGGTGGATTTTATGGTAGTATAGCTGACAGAGTACTGTTAATACCTTATATCGAGAGTCAAAATCTGCCATTTAGAAATGTTACGATTTCACTATTATTAGCAGTAATTGTCCATTTGATACTGCGAATGAAAAAAGTACGACGAACTGGTTCTCAGCCAACAACAGGATGGGCTTTGGGCTTAGCAGTTGGTGGAATGGTAGCGATGTTTGTAATTTTCAGATTATTGCAACTAAATCCAATTAGTTTGGAACTGATCTCGACCATTGTTCTAGTAGCAATCATTTCACCTCGTTCACATGCTCTAATATTCTGTGCACACGGATATGGAATGCTATCGGGTAAGCGTTGGAGTATTGTAATCAAAACATTTGTTTGGTCGGCTCTAATTATTACATCTCTGTATTCTGCAATCATTTATCCATTGGTTTGGATATTCCTTATCCCTCCAATATTATTGGCTGAAAAGAAGGCTCATGATTGGGTTTGGGCTGCCGTACCTAGGCCTGCTAGAAGACGGCTGCGAAGAATATGGTCAGATGCGTCGAGAACAAAGCATGCTGAAGAAGAGTAGGTATTTGCTTACAAAGAGTACTAGTATTGATTATAGCATCGATTTTACCCCTAGATTCACTTTTATTATGGGGCAGAACCTTCATGGGGGTACCGTTCAGCCTAGAAATCAATGGGAACTTGTCCCTTCTGTCGCGCCCAAACCTTACCGGGCGATTCTATCTGCTATAGTTGTGGTAGAGTAATCACAGGCGCATCAGGTATGGATTCTCGTGTTAAGGGAGAATTCATGCGAACTCCGACTCGAAGAGCAAAGCGTGGAGTAGCCCCTAGGCAAGCCATGGCTAGTGGCAAAACAAAGCGTGGAGGGCGTAAGAAAAGGAGTAGAATAAATCAACTTGGTTTGATCGCTCTTATCGCATTCGTCTTCTTCACACCAGATGCTCGTCAATTTGTATTGGCCAAATGGGCTGAGGTTGAAGAATATATCATGGATGGGCTAGCTCCTCACCAAGTATATCCTCTAGAAGCAGAATATACAGTTGTTCGAAGTATTGATTTATGGAATAATGGCACAGGTAATGGCCATTTGGAAGAATCAATTCCATTACCAGTAGATGTTTCGAGTAATGAAAGGGATTCTGTAGCTCTTGCATTTACCGATGGAACTGAAGTTCCAACATCACAAATTCAAACTATTTTGTCTTTGGAATTACGTATAGATGGAGAGATAATTAGTATTCCAATGGATGGTAGTATTAGAAGTAAGGCAAATGCCATCAATACTTCTGATAATAGTCAAGTTTGGTGGCCTAATCAAAATTACAATGATTCAGACATGTGTCCGCACGGGCCATGTGTTCGAGTCTCAATCGATGTACCAAGTGGGACTCATGAAACTGTTGATTTTGCAGTAACTCTGCATTCAGCCACACATACATGGTGGCATTCAACCCGAATGGATAGCAAAATTGAAGGTAAATCTGAAGGTGTTAGCGTTGCTCGCTCTGGTACTTTTGATGACATTGCCCAAAGAGGTGAAGGTATTCAATCATCTACATTCGCATCAATGCCATGGTATGACAGAAATGATGGTAATAATCCATCTAATTGGGCTATTGATGGAAGACAATCTAATGCTCCAACAATATTCCAGACCGCCGCTAGTATTGAAGCATCTTTACCTGGTAATCTGAAGGATAATGCCTATGCATATGCTAGAGCAACTTTCGATTGGTTAAACGATAATGTTCCTTACGATACAAATGCACCTAATGTGGCTAGGAGTGGCGAGCAATGTCTCGATGCAGGAATGGGAGATTGTGATGAGCAATCTAACGCATTCATGAGTATTATGCGCATTAAAGGAATTCCAACATGGTATGTCTTTGGAGCATTAGCTGATTCACAATTCGAGTCATGGCAAGGTCATGCATGGGCATACATTTTACTTCCAATGTCTGATGAATGGTGTGAAGAAAATGGAGTCGTATTAAAAACATGCTTTGTTGAAGGTTCAGTAGACGTAGTAAACCACAAATGGCTAGTACATACACCTACTGCATATATCGATTGGATTGAAAAATCACCATGGACCAATGTAGATGGTTACTATTCGGGTGGCACAATGAGTGGAAACGATTTCAACCGAGTTAGATCATTTTACACAGAGGGATACGAAGTAATTGGTGGAACTTGGAATAATAAATGGATAGGAGAGGATCTATCATGAGGATAATTATTGGCGGTGGTGGACGAGTAGGTACTGGTTTAGCCAAAGCATTACGCAGTGAAGATAAGGATGTTGTATTGGTTGATAACAATGCCAGAGCTGTCAAGAATTCTCAGGGGATGGATATTCTAGTACTCCATGGAGACATTACTCACCGACAAAAATTTGTGGAGGCGGGAATTGAAACCGCTCAGGTATATATCGCAGCAACAAATTCTGATGAAAGAAACATTCTTTCTTGCGCTTTAGCAAAACATGTTCACAAAGAACAGACCAAAGGTAAGAGTGAATTAATGACAATTTGTCGAGTTCGAGACCAGATATTTGTTAATGAATTTAAATCAGGTAAGTTGTCGAAGTGGGCAGGTGTAGACCATGTTGTAAGCCCTATTGATGGCGCTATTGAACGCCTGATGTCTGGATTGCGCTCATCATCCTTAACCGAAGTAATTCCTTTCGATGCTGATGCATATATTGTTGAATTGGATGTAAAATCTGAAGCAGGTGGTGTCGTTCATAGAACTCTAAGAGAATCGGGAGCAAAGGTTGAGGGAGGTATGCCTTTGGTTGTTGGATTGAAGCGGGATGGAACACCCGGTAAGGTTCCTAGTGCCGATGATCAAATACTTCCTAATGATAGAGTTGCTATAGCAACTGCTGGTGAAGCTTCATTCAATCGAATTCTACGAATATTTGGCCATGCTCCAATCGATTTCCCTGACAAGCCTCAGGTTGCTATTTTTGGAGCAGGGCGTGTTGGTGTACGCTTAGCAAAAGCTTGGTTAAATGCTGGTGCAAAGGTTACTGTTGTTGAAAGAGAATTAGAAAAAGCGAATAATTTGGCTGGTTCTGACATTGGAAATATGAAAGGTATAGAAATTATACATGGTGATCATCTAGACAAAAATTTACTTTCTGAAATTGAAATAGGTTCACACGACATAGCCATTTCAGCATTGAATGATGACCACGCTTCAATCGCTGCAGTACTCTTAGCAATCGATATGGGGGTTGAGAGAACTGGACTAATTTTGTATGATGCAGATTTAGTGAATGTTGTTAGAAGAATGGGAATTACATTTTCGGTTGATAGGAAGCGAGTTGCAATCGATTCGATTCTAGCACGCATACATTCTGAACTACCAGGTCCTTATGCAGTGCTATCTAGTGTCCCCGATGTAATTGGAATATGTCTACCTGTCAATGCAGATGTGAAGTTTGCAGGCAAGACTATTTTGGATGCAGGATTGCCAGAATGGTGTAAAGTTGCCTTCATTCAGCGCAAAAATATACACGATGAATGGGAGACTATGCGACCTTCCTCTTCAAAAACACTGCTTGAAGGAGATCGCCTAACAATATTCTTACCACCTGACCGTGTTGATGATTTGGAGAAGAAATTCAAGGTGTGAACAATGCGCCGTGACGTACTATCACTAATCGTCGGATGGACGATGATGGCAATGTTGGTTCCATTGTCATTCAGTTTCTTGGTTACTTGGTGGCTAGATGGTTTTTCAACCGCCATGGTATCATTTATGCTGCCATTAGTGTTTTCAGGAATAATTGGTTTAGCGTTACTAAGTTTAGGAGTACGGTCTGATACTACCGAGAGGCTTAGGGATAGAGAAGCATTTGCCGCAGTTGCCTTAGCGTGGCCAGTTGCAGTATTTATTGGGAGTTTTCCATTTTGGCTAGGTGGAGTTTTTCATGGACCATTCACAGATGGTTCGGAAATGGCTGACATCGGTCGAGGATTTGTCAATTCATGGTTTGAGTCGATGTCTGGATTCACAACAACTGGTGCAACAGTTATCGAACATTCGATGAGCCCGAATTGTATTCCAGGAACAACGCCAGATTGTATTAACGCTCAACCAAAGGGGATTTTGATTTGGCGTTCACTTACACAATGGTTAGGTGGCATGGGAATAATCATGCTTGGATTGATGCTACTGTCAAGAGTTTTAGGCGGAGGGATGGCGCTTGCAAGGGCCGAATTGACTGGTCCTTCACTATCCAAATTACGTCCTAAATTACAACAGACTGCTTTGGCTCTTTGGACGATTTATATCGTATTAACCGCTCTTGAAATCCTGCTATTATGGGGGATTGGAGATCTTACATTTTTTGATGCATTTAACCATGGACTAACCACAATGCCTTCAGGCGGTTTCTCAACACATGATGCATCTATTGGATACTACGATAGTTTTGTTGTCGAATCGATAATCATATGTTTCATGTTCCTTGCTGGAGTGAATTTCACATTGATATGGCTTGCATGGGAAAAGCAGTGGGACAAGGTACTTTCAGACCAAGAAGGTCGGAGTTATGTGATTGTTATACTTGCAACAACAGCATTTGTATTCATTGCTCTGCTATCACAAGGTAGTAGTTTCAGTGAAGGATTCTTCGAGTCATTATTCACTGTTGTTTCAATTGGAACTTCGACGGGATATACCACTACTGATTACATGCTTTGGCCAGTGGTAACGCACATACTTCTATTCTTATTGATGATTGTAGGTGCTTGTGCCGGTTCCACAAGTGGGGGACTGAAAATAATGAGGGTAAAATTAGCCCTTAAAATAGCTTGGAGAGAAATCGGAAGAATCGCTCAACCAAAGCGTGTTTTTAGAATAAGAATGAATGATGAAGTTGTCGAAGGAGAGCGCCTAGGTTTAATCGTTGGAATGTTATTTGTTTGGACCGGATTATTTGCCATTTCATGCATCGTATTAGCAGTTACAATGCCTAATTCTGATTTTGAATCAGTAGTGGCAGTTGTTGCATCTTCATTAGGAAATACCGGACCAACCTTAGGAGATTATGGTCCATCCAATACATGGGCATCGCTAGGAACGCCTTCATTGGTCATTACATCGATATTGATGTGGTTTGGAAGGCTGGAATTGATGACAGCATTACTATTGCTTCATCCAAGAACTTGGGCAAGAGAAGAAAGAGAAGCTCCAGATAGGGCTTCTGTGAAGTTAATTCGAGAATTATTCGATAAGATGGAAGACCGTGCAAATGATAAGGAAAAGGATTAGAATAGAGTTTTTTGGCCTGCATCTACTTCTGCTTCTTCTTCAACAATCTCTTCGGGAACGGTTTTCTCACTAACAATTACCTCTTTGATAATTGGTAGGATTTGCTTTTCCAATTCCTTTGAATATCGCTCCATCAATTGCTTTGTTGTTCTATGAGACATCTTCAGTCCACATATCGCAGCATGCTCCTCAGGCGATAACCCAAGAGCCAAAGAGATGGAAAAGTCTTCACTATTTTCTGATTGGACAGCGACAAGTGAAGGGAGTAATTCTTCTCTAACTGCTTTTTTAGAGCAACCACAAGTATCGGCCAATCTATCGACAACTGATCGTTTAATCCATGCAGAATCCCTACGTAAGAAACCAGGGTATGAGCAAAATATTCTCCCTTCGATGGGTTTTGAAGTAGTTACACTTGAAGATAAACCTGCCAAATTCGAAGACCAATACCATGAGCGGTGAGCGGTGTTTCTAAATCTTGTAGTGAGTAAATTATCAGCGACTGAGAGGGCGGTTGAGCCTCTGCGAACCGCATTTTTATCGGTGAAAACAACACCATTATTCCAAGATACCCAAGCCACTAAATCGTCTGGACTTTTATCTAGAGAGCGTGTTGCTTTCATGGCATCAAAGGCGGTACGTGACCTGTATAACAGATCGAGCCCAGGGAATATTTCTACTGTTGTATCACGAACTCCAGTCTCGATATTTTCTTTGACCATTTCCTTTGTCAGATTTGAATCTATTAATGAGCACATGACTTGTAGATCTCTTACTAAAGCCCGCAAGTCTCCCGGATTGTTGTTAACTAATTCATCAATCGCTCCAGGATCAGCGGTGAAACCTTCTTCCTTGATTACCCGTAAAGCAATTCGTCTTAGAGCTTCATTAGATGCCCTGTCAAAACGAATAGTGATTACATGTCGACTAAACCGGTCTCGTGCGGTACGCCAAGTAGATGATGAGCGACCCCATAATCCCATTTCATCATTACATGCCAATATTACTGGTTGACGAGTCTGCGAAAGTAAGTTTAGTAATTCGGCCTTACCACCACTATCTCCTTTGAGAACTCTTGAACTATCCTTATCTTCTCCTGAAACTGACGAAGATATTCTTTCATCAGAAACTGCTCTTAATCCACCAGATAAATGGTCCACTTCATCTAGCAAAATTAGAGTCCTATCTGGTTTTGAGCCAGGAGTCATGAACAAAGAACCATGAGTCGAAGCATGTGTTGCTGCTTTTCTTATCGCTCCTGCATTCCTAGCATCACTGGCATTCAATTCGATTACTTGCCAGCCCATATCGGCAGCTACAGCTCGTGCAATCGTTGTTTTACCTACACCTGGAGGGCCGATCAGTAAGAGGCCAGGTTTGTCGGGTTTGCCTTGCTGCCATTGGTCAAGCCAAACGCGTATCTTTTTCCTTTGAGCCTCATTTCCTTCCAATTGTCTTTCGCTCAAAGGGCGGTGACGCTCAGTCCAATCACTCGCCACCATGAACCTTGATTTGCAAGGCCCCCTTTGAACATTGACATCGATTAGAATGGCAAATCATCGATTGAAACTCTAACTTGTTCACCAGAATCTCTAGAACGAAGTGTAACTGAATTATCGGTTAATGAATCATGATCGATTGTTATACACCAAGGAACTCCAATTTCATCAGCCCTAGCATATCTACGGCCGATTGAGCCACTGGCATCATATACCGAAAATACATCTTTTCTACCACATAAATCACGATGAATTGTCTGGGCTAATTCACCCATTCCATCCTTCTCATACAATGGTAATACAGTCACATCAACCGGAGCAATAGCCTCTGGTAGTGTCAAAAGAGTGTAATCTTCGCCAGATTTTTCAGTCTCTGTGTAACTATGGTCTAATAGATGCCAGATTATTCGATCAATACCAAATGCTGGTTCGACAACATGTGGAATGAACCATTCGCCATTTACATTTTCAGTTCTCTGAACTCGCTTGACATGTTCGGCGAGAATCTCAACATCTATTCCATCGATTGCTATAGTTTTGGGGAATGATGTATCTGATGACATTTCTTCAACAGCAGATTTGACCTGCCCGGCTAATGCTCTAAATGCAGGTCCTGCCTTAGCGCCATCTATGGTCCAGCCATCAATCTCAACGACTTTAGGTTCATCAAAGGTTCTCCATGCTCGCAACCTTTGACCAGTAGCGTCCTCATGCGCTGCTAAATCATAGCAGCCACGATGAGCAATACCTACACATTCAACCCATCCATATGAGCCAAATATTTCTGCATCCCAGCAATCTTCAGCATAGTGAGCCATTTCATCAGATTCATGTTGTCTAAACCTCAAGTGATTTGGGTTAATACCTACATTAGTCAAGAAATCCATAGTCCATCCCATGAAGAAACCAACTGTAGGGTGGCGGATTATTCCTTGCTGTACTGCATTTCCAATAGTCATACTAATTTCACCAGACCCATCAGCAAGCAAAGTTACTTCATTATTCCAAAGTGAAAAGTCATGATTAGGTTGAACTTCAGGATCAATAAAATATTCCAATTCAGCCATGTTGAATTCTCTTAGTCGAATCATTCCCTGACGAGGACTTATTTCGTTACGGTAACCTTTGCCAGTCTGAACTGCACCGAATGGAAGACGTTCTCTAAAATGACGATATATCGAAGTGAAGGATGTGAACATACCCTGTGCGGTCTCAGGTCTCAAGAAACCCTGCCTACCTGAAGTACCTGCACCTATTTTTGTATTGAACATCAAATTTTGGGCTTCGATTTGTCCCCAAGAACAGTCACCACAATTAGGACATTCTGGGTTATGCTTAGCGATTAATTTGCTAAGTTCATCTTTACTAAGGGCATCAGCATTAGGATATTCATCTTCGATTAGGTGGTCTGCACGGCTTGCTTCGCCACATTTTTGACATTCGGTCAAATAATCACTGAATTCACCAACATGGCCACTAGCTTCCAATACAGCATATGGAGTTACAGTTGGACAAGAAATCTCTACGATATTACCTAGACTTTGCCAATGATTAATCCAATTCTGATTAACACGGTTGCGTAATCTCCCTCCAACTGGGCCAAAATCATACAAGCCAGCTGCGCCTCCATGAATTTCAAATGCAGGTAGTATTACTCCACGACGCTTTAGCATACCTGTAAGTCTGCCAAGACGCTCGTTAGAGAACTCCTCCATGCACCTGCGTGACTAAAGGGGTACATGAGCCCACCTCCCAGAAAAGGTAAGATTTGGTGATTAGCACTGTTTGTAGTGGATTCGGAATACCAATATTCTAATTCTTAGCAAAATGGCACTCTATCGCATGGTTTTACCATATTATAATCACATCAATTGAATATTGAAATATACAAAACATTCATCATCTCCGTACGCACGCTGTGCAAACACGCAAAGCGTAAGTGAGAAAAATGGCAAATATCTCTTACTTAGAAAATCCTCTCGAATCAGAGGTTTTGTATGAGACATTATGTCAACCAGTAAGGAATTGGTTTAAAGATAAATTCCCTGATTTTACCAAACCTCAGAAATTAGCAATTCCTTCGATTATGGATGGAGACCATCTATTACTTTGTTCACCAACCGGTTCTGGAAAGACACTAACGGCATTCCTAACTATTATCGATAAATTGGTCAGACATGCCTTAGATGGAACTTTAGAACAACGTGTCTACTGTCTTTACATATCTCCAATAAAAGCTCTAGCAAATGATATTCAAAAGAACTTGATTGGACCGCTTGGGGAAATAGAGGAGAAATATCTACCAGATAGGGCTCAAGGGAAAATTCGAGTAGGTCTTAGGACTGGTGATACCCCTCAATCTGAAAGGCAAAAGATGCTGCGTAAGCCACCTCATATTCTGATTACAACACCAGAGAGTATGGCTATTGCTATCTCATCACCTCGATTCCAACCTATTGTATCCAATGTTGAATGGATAATTATTGATGAGATGCACTCATTGGTTCCAACAAAGCGAGGAGTACATTTAGCACTTACAATTTCACTTCTAGATACGATTCTAGAGAGACCAGTTCAACGAATTGGTATATCTGCTACGATGGAACCATTGGAAACTGTAGCAGAATATCTAGTAGCAAGTGATGACCGCGAAAGTCGTAATGCAAGTCAGGATGTAAAGATTGCAAAGATTAGTGGAGCTAGAGAATTAGATTTAGACATCCTATTGTGCTCTCCAAAATTCAGTGACCTTTCGGTGATGAAAGTTCTAGAGATGAATGTAGAAATGATCGCTGATCTAATCAGTGCACATAACACAACTCTAGTATTCGCAAATACAAGAAAAATGACTGAAACTTTGGTACAAAAGTTACGTCCTTACTTAGGCGAATTAATCGCAGGTCACCACGGTTCTATGGACAAGAGAATCCGTCTTGATGTCGAGAGGAAATTAAAACTGGGCCATTTGAGGGCAGTTGTCACTTCATCTTCCTTGGAAATGGGTATTGATATCGGTTCTGTCGACATGGTAATCCAAATCGGCTCGCCAGGAGACATTGCTACAGCATTGCAAAGAATAGGTAGAGCAGGACACCACGTAGGCGGAATTCCTCGTGCTAGGTTCTTGCCAACGAGTGTAGATGATCTAATCGAATTAGCTGCATTACAAGCAGCAATTCAAACTGGTGAAATGGATAAATTAGATTTTCCACAAAATAGTTTAGATGTTTTAGCACAGTTCTTGATAGGTCTCGTAATTATCAATGAACGAGATATTGATGAAGCCTATGAAGTAGTTACTAGCACTTGGTCATATCGAAATTTGAGATATGATGATTTTATTGAAGTTCTAGATATGCTTGAAGAAGAACGTCGTGTTTGGATTGATTGGGAAGAAAACCTCTATGGAAAGCGCGGATATTCAAGAATGATTTACTACACAAATATTGGTACTATCGCTCCTGATAATTCATACCTAGTATTCAATGCCGAAGGAAGTATCTTGGGGCAATTATCATCTTCATTCGTTGCAAACCTAAGAGGCGGAGATGTCATTCTTCTTGGAGGCTCCACTTACAGAGTAACCAATATTCAAGGAACAAGAGTAAATGTTGCCTCAGTTACAGGATACAGGCCAACAGTCCCTTCATGGAGTGGTGAAGCTAGAAGCCGTTCAAGGGAGTTATCTGGGGCGTTGTTAGACCTCATAGGACATTGTGTTAACACTCTAAGACGTCAAAACGACCCTCGTGTAATTCTAAGAGATGCTTATGGATTGAGCGAAGGTGTATCTAATACAATAGCTAGGCATTTAGAAGAGCATACTCTCGATTCATTCCAGGTACCCGATCCAAATCGACTAATTGTTGAACAAATCGTTTCTGGTGGAATGCCAACATACCTGATAACATCTTGTCGAGGAAGAGGATTCAATACTGCATTAGGATACTTTATGGCAGGATTGGCAGAAAAAGATGGTATCGCTGTGCTAGAGTTGTCATTTGATGAAAATGGATTACTTATCAAAACTAGTCAAGAAGTAGACCCAGGAAAAATGTATGAGTCATTCCAATCCAATGACCATCTAGAGGTCATTGAAAGATATATTGTAAATACACAAATATTTGCTAAGAGATTCAGAGAAGTTGCAGGCCGCTCACTAATTATTCCTAAGAGAATCGGGGCTGAAGAAGTGAGCCCTCAGCAATTCCAGCAACGCGCAGATTCATTGTTGCAGAGACATCGTTCGATTGAAGATTCATTATTGATTAAAGAAGCGAAGGCTGAAATTATGTTCGGTGATATCGACATAAAATCACTAAATGACTTCTTAGAATCCAGTAAAGACTCTGAAGCAAGAATCGTTCACACAAAGGTTCCTGTTCCTTCAAGGCTCGGAATGAGCCTTTACATGAGTACTTTCGAAGATCTACTGTCAATGAAGACAAGAGCGTTCCTTGTCAAAGACATAGACCCTGAAATTTTACGCCGATTGTTGGGTAATAGGAGTCTTGCAACTGAATTAACCGATGAGCAATTAGCAGATTACTATTCCAATAAGGTCCCTAATCCAACCAATGCTTCACAACTTCTGCACCTAATGAGTAAAGGTGGAGGTTTAGATCGTAATTGGGAAAACCCTCTGTATGCTGCTAAACTAGCAGGTATCGAACACAGCCTTATCGAAAAATGGGTTGCTGATTTAGCACAACAAGGTGAAATTACAAAATTGCGTTCAACTGGAATGAAAGAACTTGATGACAAATGGTTTACTTCATACATGGCTGAAATCCATGGCTCTCTAGGATGTATTGCTGAAGCTGGTGGCAAGGACATGGAAGATATTCGTGACCTTTACACCAAGGGCATTACATATGAGGTAGCAACTGATTTTAATGGATTAAAGCCTACTAAATGGGTTGAAAAAACCATTTCAGATCCCCATGAAGCATTACGTGTGAAAATTATCGAAATGCTGGGCAGTGAAGGTCCTGCTAAGGGCGACCAAATTTCTGGAAGACTGCCTTTCCCACAGGGACAAATCGATTCAATTTTGCATGAATTAGAGATGCGAAATGTAATTTCAGTCGGATTCTTTACTCAAACAGAAGATGCCGAATACATCCTCAAAGTCGATGAGCATAGAATTACTGGCGGAGAGGAAGATGTTGTCGAATATCGATGGGTTCAGAACCTAGTTATGAGTAAATCATTCGAGACATACCCCGATGGATTTACTGCATTCGATCAACATATTCTATTCCAAAAACAGCAAGAAATGCTGTATAGAGTAGATGGATTCAGATATGCTGATTGGAAAGATGTTCAACTTGACTCAGATGTTGTCATGGGTAGGCTATTGCATAACAGAATAGGTTATACCACTCGTAAAAATATTCCAATGCTACTGGGTTTGAAGCCAGAACCTTGGCTGGGCGAAATGGAAAAATTGATTCTTGAAAAGGTACCGAAGGGTGAAAATCTAACTCGTCAAGAAATTTTGGCTGATTTCCCTAAGGGCGAGGAACACAAATCTCTTCAAAGGGATTTGAAGAATGCAATTAGCAATCTAGAAAGACAGTTATGTTTGGTCAAACAATTCGAGGATGTTGTTGGACGCAGACGAAGACTGTCGCTATTCCACCGTGTTCATGATGTCTATGAATCAATGGATTTCGAAGATGCATTGGTTGAAGTAATCAAGCGAATGGGGCCTGTTAAGGCGTTCACTCTACGTTATTATGTATCCAGAAGTGTTGAGGAATTGGCATTAGCACTACGAAATTTAGAGAACGATGGACGAATTGCTAGAGTTATGGCATTAGTGCCAGAACCTGAAGCATTTTACGTACTTCCAGATGAAGTATCTAGTCTTAGTTCACCTAATAGAGAAGATAGAACGTTACGTATTCTTACTCAATCCGACCCATATGTTTCGAGATTCATTTGGGAAGTTCGCTCAGTGCTTGATAGAGGATGGTATCTACCGGTATTCAAAGGGGTTGACCCTATTGGAAAGGTGTTGATGTTCAAGATTAATGATTATCTTGAGATTAAGGACATGCATATTCCTTATGCCTATCTTGATGAATTCTGTACAGCTTTTGAGAAATTACTAGACAATCATTCTGACCAGTTGGTAGATGTTGCTGTACTATCCCAATTCAATGGAATACCTGTTACTGAATTAGAAGATGACTTTAGAAATGCTCTGGAAGGAATAGGATTCAAGTTAGCGGGGGAGAGAATGATTCGTGGAGGAATCGTCGATCCGCAACCAAGAGAAATTGCTGAAAGAGCATTATTCCACCGACATCATTTACATCAAAACTCGCGATTAGAAAACGAAATTGAAGCACTGGAAAGTGTTCAAGAAGTTAGAGATGATTTCGGGCTACGTGGACGTGCTGAAGTCTATCGGGTTAGCCTGAAAAACATGGCTAGTGCCCATCAGTTGCACCAAGGAATCAATTTACGAGGACACCAAGTATGGGCATCGTATGACCACTTTTCGACTTTACTTGCTATACGAGGACAAGAACCTGTTGAAGAATTACTAGATGTGCTTGAATTCTTCGAAACTCATAGTGACCCTAATCTATTCATGGAAAGACATGCAATGAAGCGTGCTGCTTTCAGAAAATTGATTCAGCCATTATTGCGAAGTGGCCATATGGTTCAGGATTACCGTGGAGGTTTCCGTTCTGTAGCACCTCGGCAAGGATTAGACCCGGTTATTTTGCGAAGAGAATATCTGAGAAGGTTAGTTTCAGATTACCCTGTAATAACTCTCAAACAATTCACTCGTCTAGCAGGAACACCATTTAAGCCTGAAGAATTGAAGGCGATATTAACTGAATTTGAAGAAGATTCAACACTGATTAAGGGATTCTTGATTCAGGATTTGCATGAGGTTTGTTGGGGTAGAAAAGATCTGCTCAATGAAGCCAAAGATGTGCCACCAATCCGTGATTTCGTAATTCCGCCATCTGACCCGATTGCGCCATACTTTGCTGATGTGTTGAAACAAAAGTTCGGATTTGGTAGTGCTTACCTAGTATTCAGGAATGCAGAACCTGTAGCCGCTTTCAAAGCTAATACTCGAGATAAGGTGATAGATGTCACTGATTATGAAGGTTCGGAAAAGGGTTGGAGAATCGTTAAAGAATTCGCATGGGAACATCAAATGCCACTCAAGACCGAATTGAGAATTGGTGGCAAGAGAAGAAAGTGACAAACTTTCTTACCAATATCATCTAATCACAATTTTCAGTCCAATAATCATGGACATGAGAAGTGTTAGATTAAATAACAAGGAAATGGGACGGACAATTGTGAACCGTAAGGCGTTTATCCTAATTGCTCTGATGATTTTAGTTTCAGCAAGTCCACTATTATCTTCAACATCTGCTAACGAAGTCGAAGATATTGTGATTCTTGATACTGCAGTCAATCCTGCCAATAACCACACCTACCATTTGTTATCAGCATCATCTTGGAGTGATGCTGCAACCGTTGCTCGTAGTCTTGATGGATTCTTGGTAACCATAGATGATGCTGAAGAAGACGAGTGGATTTTCGATACATTTGCCAGTGGAAATGACACCACACGTCACCTATGGATCGGTCTTTCAGATTCACAAGAAGAGGGAGATTATCGCTGGCATGATGGAACTCCATTCATGTATCGAAATTGGGGTGAAGGGCAGCCTGGAAGTGGGGATGACGAAGATTATGTCCACATTACAGGAACCAATATGGGATCTATCGAGCCAGCGGATTGGAACGATTTAGAAGATGACCCACAATACTTCCCTGTCTATGGGGTAGTTGAGATTGGTGAAGGTGCTGATTATGCCCTCAGGTTTGATGGCGATGACGACCACATAATCATCGATGAAGAAATGCCAGATTGGGATGGCCATATTGAGATTGAAGCATGGGTCAATGTTCCAGATACAGATGGAATACAATTTATCACAATGTTCGGAGATTATGGATGGGGTCTTTATCTGAATAATGGAGACTTAGCCTATTCAAATCAATATTCAATGTCACAGAATCCAGTTTCAAACCAATCCATTCAAGAAAATGTATGGACTCATGTTAAGGTAGTCGTAAATACCACAAACGGTGGTGAATTTTTCATTGACAACCAATCAGCAGGTTTGATTGATGTAAATGATTCACAAATTCCAAGTGGTGACTTCGGTTCAAATGACTGCTTCCAATCAGGAGATGATTGTGATGAGTTGTTTATTGGAAAGATGGGAGCAGGTTGTGACTGTAACTACTTCCGTGGAATGCTTGATGATGTTATTATTAGTAATTCGATGAATGAAAGTATGTGGATGTTCACTGAAGGTGAAGGTGCATCAACCGTTGATTCACAAAATCGTGAGGGGGAAATAATTGGCGCATCATGGGTTATGCCCGATGGAACAATTATTGCCCAGGCTGTTGAAATAGAAAATGGTGAATTCTATGATGGAATCGATGCAAATGCTGGAGACACCTTGCTATTTTTCATGGAGATTCCTGAAAACACCCAATATCTGAGTCTCAGTATGTACACATGGGAATTTGATTTCGAAGCGGAAGAAACATCTGAAGAAATAGAAATTGAAATATATATTTCGAAAGATGAAATTCCTTCGGCTTGGGACCATGACTATGAAGTGATCACATATGATTGGGGATTGTATGTCTATGAATACTTTGAATGGCCTGATGAAGGGACATATTGGATGACAGTTTCTTCCAATTATGAAATTTCAAACCTAGAGATAAATGCATACTGGGAACTTGCACCTGAGCCGCCGGAACTCGATGATATGACTGAACTTAATGATGGCATTGCAGTTACTGGTCAAACCATCACAAGAAATAGTGACAAACCCCTCTACTACTATGTAGATTTACAAGATGAGTTGGCAGAATTACGTGTCAACACATGGGGCGGACCTGGTGATTGTGAACTGCACATAGCCCTAGGAGCCCTACCGATGACCGATGATTGGGGATGGGATGATTTTGAGTCACAAAGTTCGAGTTCAGACACTAGCGGTCGACAAATCGGTGGTGGGCAAGAAACCTCAGACCATTCATACAATCCGGGTAATGATGAAACTGTGCAAATTTTCGATGCCCAACCGGGTATTTACTACATCATGATGACATCTTATAGTGGATGCAGACAAGTATCAATACAAGCTGATTTCACATATAGTCCAGACAATGTTGACCCTGAATCTGCTATCGAATTAACCGCTGGAATTTCCTATGGTCCACTTAGTGGATTCGAGGGATTAGACCAATATTTCTACATCGATGTACCAGTGGGAACTGAGCGCTTAGAAGTTGATTTGAATAATGGTGATGGAGAGGCTAAATTGATGATGAGGCTCGACCAATATCCAACATGGACAACCTATGACAAGCACTCTAATGCACCAGGTGCTGGTGATAAAATTGGATTTAATGATCCAACTCCTGGACGATGGTACATATTATTGGGCAGTGAAGAATATTACAGTCGTATCGATATTACAGCATCCTTTGAAGACCGCTATGTATGGACATATGATGGTGAACCTATTCAGTTATTCAATGATGAAGAGATTGGAGGAATTAGTGCTCCAGAAGGAGAAGAATTGTACTTCTTCATAGATTTAGGTGATGATGTTGCTTCAGATTTATTCATTGAAACATGGGGTGGCGAAGGCGACCTAGCACTATTTGCCGAAGTTGAGGAAATCGACTGGGAAGACATGAACGGTGGCGGGCCAGGAGGTCGACAATGGGGCGAAAATGGAGAATATGAATCCGATAATGGTGAGGCTAATGAAGAAATAAGTATATTCTTTGCAACAGGTCAAATAGACATCACAATGTATGCAAATACTGACATTGAGGATATATCGATTATCGCAGTATGGGAAATATTTGATGCACCGGGACCTGGGCCAGACCCAGACCCAGACCCAGAACCAAACCCAGACCTAGAAATTATTCCGTGTGATGAATATGCTTTGGAATTGTTTGAAGAGATGGATAGAAACTCTGATGGCGATTTAGGTCCAGAAGAAATGGATGAAGATGAATTAGAAGAATTTGACACCAACAGGGATGGTGTTATTGACATCAATGAATTAACAATGAGTGCTTGTACATGTGAAAATGAAATATGGATGACATTCATGCAAGTAGATTCTGATGAGTTGAGCATTGAATTCATGTCAAGTGTGGCTTGGAAGAATGAACATGATTTCTTTGCAATCGATAGAAATAATGACAATTATATTGACTCGATAGAAGTTGATGATTATGCTGAAACCTGTGTAACAACTTATGATCCTAATGACCGTGATGGAGATGGAACTCCAGACGATAAGGATGCATTCCCAGATGACCCAGACGAAGACACTGACACTGACGGGGATGGAGTTGGTGATAATTCCGATATTATTGCCTCTGTAGACAATGACATTATTTGGGTATCATCTAGCATATTAGGATTGATTTTAGTTACTGTGTTAGGTTATGTATTCATGCGTTCAAAGAGTGAACCTGAATATGCTTGGGAATATCACAAAGATAAGATGTCTGAATCTATGCTGGATAATTTACAACCAGTAAATGATGATTTAGCACCCGAAGAGGTCCCCCCAGCTTTAGACTTAGGACCACCAACAAAGGATGTTCCTGACGATATGAAAGTTGCAGATCTCTACGATTGAGATTTCTTTCTACCCGGAGCAAGACCTAATGGTCGCAATAACGCAAGTACGTGCCTATGCATTTGAGGCAGCATTTCAAACAAGACTAATGCTAGCAAAAACATAGCACCTAGAGATACAAACCTAGATGCATATGCATGGCCAAATTCGAATATGCTTAGATTCATCCACTGCCATTCAGGATATCCCATCTGTAACCAAATAAGTCCTGCATTTCTAAACAAATTCAGGATATGAATCAGAGATAATGCAATGAATAGAGCTCTAACACGCTTTCTCCAGTCAATGTCGAGAACTGATATCGCTCCAACAAATATTATCATCGATTGAATAGCAGTACATGCTAGAACGAAATTAATGTATAGTGGCTCACCATTTACTAGTAACTCGGTATGAAATGAAAACTCAGACATTTCATCTGTTAAGAACCATTTATTTCCATCCCAATCATTCCAGAGAACTTGTTCTGAATTAGCAGGGTTGGCATATGTATCACCTAAAGTAACATCAGCACCTCCACCAAATGAAAGTAGAGCCGCTGATTGCCATGCGACGAACCAAATTGCTAGTATATTCAGCATTGGAACATGAGCGATTAGTAGGTATGGAAGTCCTGCTACTGCAACCGTACCTCTAAACCATTTCAATGCTTTAGCATATTTTTCCTCTGAAACATTTCTCTCCCAAAGTGCAATAGCAACTGCTCCCGGTAATGTAAGGGCACTCATTATTGTCAGCACTGGATCATCATGAGTGATGTAAAAACCAACATCATTAAAGAAATAAAAACCAGTGAAAATCCAACCTAGTGGAGCTATTGATTCAAAGCGACCTTTGCGGCTTTTCCAGGTGATAAAAAGAATCAACATGCCAATCACACCGAGAACGGTTGCGATTGACCTATCGACCAGATAGTCGCCTGCCATGCTACGCCAAGAATGGTGTTTCATCTAATGGCTTCGCCTTAATGGGCATAGGAGGTTCCTTTCGAAGAACATGGTAAAAGAGCCATTGGGAGAGTCAAAATTCAATATTGACTTGTATTGACGGCTGAATTCAATTCTTGTATATTACTAGGCTCCATATTCTAACTTTAAAATGTGATTCTGAATTTTAGATCATAAATTTGATTTGAATTATTTTTTACATCCCTCACTAAATTTACACGTAAGGTTATTTTTTCTAACAAACGATAAATAGAGAAGAGTATGTCACCAATTGATGCTCGCCAATCCGACCGCTAGGACTTCCATAATACTCGTGTTCCTTCTAATCTCTTCTTTGGCTTCAGGGATGTTTTCTGATTTGACTGAATTGCAAGATGAAAATACACAGGAAGAAGTTACTGGACGCTCTTTGAGTCAATTAGGATGGGAATGGGCCATAAAAGATCAAAACGCGGGCAATACGATTTCCAAAGCCCTTCATGTAGATGCAACTGATGGGGATATTTTCGTTGCAGGAGTATTTTCAGGGGGTACTATAGTCCTTGGAAATGATGTATTACTAAACCGAGGTGGTTTCGATATTTTCTTAGGAAAACTCGATTATCAAGGCAATTGGATTTGGGGAACTTCAATCGGGGGGCCTGGTGACGACCAAATTCAGGATATGGTTGTCGATTCTAATGAGGTAATAACTCTAGTGGGTGCATTCAATTCTAGTGTTTTCACTGCAGGTAATCATTCTGTAAATAATGGCGGAGGATATGATGGATTCATAGTAAACCATCTGAATTCAAGCGGTGGATGGATGAATCTAGATTCGATTACTGGAAGTGGTAATGAAAACATTACAGGAGTTGATGTAAACTCATCAGGAGGGTTGATTGTTTCTGGTTGGTTTGATGGTTCAAGTGCTCAACTAGGCCAAGTCAATCTTACATCGAATGGTGGAGCGGACATGTTTTTCGCAACTGTTTCAAATACTGGATATTGGGGCTGGGTTAGGCAATATGGAAGTGCAGGTGATGAGAAGGCTAACGATATAGTTTGGAGCCCCTCGAATAAATTCGTTGCAGTAGGGGAGTTCAATAGTTCATCTTTACAATTCAATTCATCTACTGTATCTCACGGTGGTGGACAAGGACTGGATAGTTTTGTTATCAGGTCAAATATGAATGCTGTTGAATGGGTTAGGAAGCCAATTTACATCCAAGGTGACCGTGCAACGCACGTTACTATTGATGGAATTGGAAACACGTTTGTTGGAGGCCAATATGAGATTGGCAATACAATGACTTGGGGTGCTGTTCAAGCTAGTTGCTATAATGGATTGAAGGGCTTTTATGTAACAAAAATTTCAAGCGCAGGTTCAGTTGGGTGGGCTCAAAACTACTGCGCTAGATATAGTTCAAACTATTATCAGTCATCATTGACAAGCCTAAATTCAACCGGTTCTGTTTTGATTGTGGGTTCTGAAACAAATACGGGTATCAAGACTGAAGGCTCTACATCTTGGAGCAATTGTGGAGGCCATAATTATCGAAATACAGCCTTATTCAAATTAGCTGCTAGTTCAGGACAAGTTGACACCTGTACTTCGATTATGGATACAACTGTTGGAGGGGCTGTTTGGCAATCGGCACCAATCAACAAAATGATATTAGCAATGGAGAGACATGGGGATTATGATAACACCAACGGAATACAGGCTGACATCGATACTGATACATCAGCTGTTCTAATTTCAAATATGTCATCTAATGGTAATTCATTACAATGGCAAAAAAGTGTTGGAGCAACCGATCATGATTCCATATTTGCGATAGATTATTCCAATTCTTCTGGAATAATTACAGTAGCAGGAATTATGCAAAGTAACTCTTTGAGATTGGGTTCACATGTACTTAGTATGGGAGATAATCCAAAGGGTGAAGGGGCGGCCTTCTTTATTGCTCAGATAGATTCTAACGGTAATTGGATTGGTGGAGAAGTAGCACCCTTTGGTATGAATGATTTGAGCGATAACTATCCAAAATGGTATTTGGGCGGAGATATGGCTGTTGCCGCAAACGGCACAGTATATCTTCTAGGGCTATATGATCAATCGATTTATTTTAATGGGTCCAATTATTCACTTAATGAATATTATAACAATCAATACTTCTTAGCAAGTTGGAACGCTACTAATGGGTGGTTACATGCAGAAAACCTACCATTAAATGATAATGAAGAAGCAAAAATTGCTTTGGATGGAAATGGAACATTGTACTTGGTTGGTAAATGCCAGTATAACACTTACATGAATCTCCAATCGTATTCAAGTGGTGGATGTATTGCAAAACGTAGTGTGGGTTGGGATTGGATACACCATGGCGGTGGTGGTTGCGAGATCGATGCTGTTGCAGCAACTACAAACGGTGCATATTTTGCAGGAAA
>NZFU01000003.1 GCA_002689345.1 Methanobacteriota archaeon
CAAACCGATGGACAATGTGGTCGGTAATGGGTCCTCGCTGGACGAGAGAGTGAGAGTGAGACAACCAACCGGCTGCACAGATAAGCCCTGACCCTGGGTCAAGCTTCCGAGGAGACAGTGACAGGGGCTGTTACGGGTCGGGGCACAGCTTTCTTTGCGATTCATTGAATAGCCATACAAATACAGTCGTTACTATGGCGAAGTTGGAGCGCTGCTTAGTAGGCGGTACTTTCGACAGATTTCATAACGGGCACAAGGAGTTACTAATCACCGCTTTAGATGTAGCCGAATTAGTTGAAGTTTGGATTACTAATGACATAATGTCTGCTGCCAAATCTCCAATACTCCAATCCTTCGAAGATCGCAGAGAAGCGATTCTTGCTTGGGCTGATGAGAGAATAACTACTCACGAATTAGAGGATAGTATGGGTCCCGCACCACATAGAAAAGATTGTGATAGCATTATTTGTACTCCTGAAACTCTGAATAGCTGCCAAAAAATAAATGAAATTCGTTTAACCAATGGATTACTCCCTTTGGAGATAATCGAAGCCCCTCATACATTAGATGACGAGGGTGGAATCATTTCTAGCACAAGAATAAGAGCAGGATTAATCGATTGTGAAGGAAAGTCTTGGATTGAGAAATCACAACGAGAACAGACTTTTTTCTTCCATTCAGGATTGGATGCAGAATTAAAAAAACCCAATGGTGAATTGTTTGAGGGTCCAGAAGATTCTCCCGAGGTTGCAATGTCTGCAGCGATGGAAAATATTGCCCCGGGTAGTATAGTGGCTGTTGGAGATGTTAGTGTAGCAACACTTCTGGATATTGGAGTAATTCCAGATATTGCACTTATCGACGGGATGACAAAACGAACAGAATTGCTTGACAAAGTCGATTCTTCAAAATTCGATGTACTAATTGATGCAATTAGTCCGCCTGGCCAAATCACTCCATCTCTAATCGATGCAATAGATGCTGCTCTTCACAACGACCAAACTACTTGTATTGAAGTGGATGGGGAAGAGGACCTTGCTCCAATTATTATTCACCTCCTAGCACCATTAGGAACAAATGTTGTTTATGGGCAACCGGGAAAAGGAGTTGTTTTGAGAATAACCAATCTTGAAACAAAAGAACGTTGCAGAAGTTTACTATCGCAATTTGAGGTGAGAAATTGAATCTTGTGTCTATAGCAGTTTGTGTTAGAAATGGGCTAGATTGGATTGATGGTTGTCTTGAATCTTTAGTAAACCAAACACATAGTCCGATTGAAATTATCTTGGTAGACGATGGTTCCACAGATGGTGGCCAAGATAAAGTCAAAGAATGGGGTGAACATGAATTGGTCACGGCAATATCACAAGAGCCAATTGGGTTGTCGGCAGGTAGGATGGCTGCATTAAATGCAGCTAAAGGAGATTGGTTTGCGATAACCGATATTGATGTTAGGCCTGAATTAGATTGGATTCAACGAATGCTCGAAGCATCCCAGTCGCGTGAGGGTGAAGATGTAGTAGCGGTTACTGGAAGAACAGTATTCGGTCGTTCAGATGATGTTATTTCACGAATTAGGTCTGTGGAGATTGAAGCAAAATATCGTTCAAGACCGCGTAGGACAAAATTAGCAAACGGCCCTTGTTCTATGTTTAACAGGGAAAAGCTGCTTTCGATTGGGGGATTTGATCCATCTTGGTATCATGCTGAAGACATGGAAGTTTCACTAAAGTTAATTCAGGATGGAGGGACTATTGTCTATACTCAAGATGCAGTGGTAAACCATGTTCCAGAGACTGGTTTGAAACGATTCTTGCAAAAACGTAAGAGAGATGCAAGGGCGCACGTTAGAATTCATCGACGTTACAAAGGTGTCAGACATGATTTCATTGGGTCATCTTGGATTGTTCTATGGATGATTCCATTGATGTTCTTGGGGTCTTTCGGTGCATATCTCTATGTGAATAATCTGCTTAGTTATGATGAAGTCAATGCAGACGCATTGTACTACTCGCTGTCGCGGGAAGTTCTTTTGATTCAGATATTGCCATTATTTTGGCTAATATCGTTTATTAGAAGCCATTTACCAAAACGAGGAATCTCTGCGATTTTCGTATTGATGTCGTGGTCTTTAGTGCTGTGGCAAGGGATCTTGCTGGGTTACTGTGATGCATTATTACGCCGAAAAGGGCATTAATTTTCATCTTCTTCAATCGAAGAAAGCATTCGTAAGACCATTCCTGAGGCCATCAAAACGATTGCAATCGAGTAAACACCTGGGTCAATCCAAGCCATGAACATAATTCCCCAGTAAAAGTAGAACACAATACTTCCCAAAATGGACCAAGTTCCTAGAATTAGTGACCAACCACCATCTTCAGAACCCATCAAATCTTTGTACCACTCATTTGTGACCATTGATTTGAACCATCCTGCAACATCACCATCAGTAGCTAAGGTGCGTACTCCTGTATAGGCAAGACCTGCACAGAAAATCATGAATACAGCATCGCCAATAACGAATGCAGCAGCAGTGTCTTTGTCCCCAAATGCAGCATTAGTGTATTCGAAAGTGAGTAATCCTCCCCAGGATAATCTGTAATTAGGATGAATAATACCCATAATGTTGAGAATTGCTAGCATTAATCCAAGGCTACCTAGCCAAAAATACCAGTTCGCTAGAGTGTTCGAAGGCTTTGTCAGAATATCGAACAAACCGTTCTCTGCATTCTCACCGTCATTGCTCATGCGCCGTGCGACCTTGGACGCGGTTAAGAGCCTTGGCATAGCCCCGAAGGGGCTTATTTACTACTCAAAGTTGAGTTTGATGGCGATACTTGGCTGCAAAAACATCGGTTAATGCAGGCTCAGCCTTTGCCATAATATCACACGGGTCTATGTTGGTAGGGATACAAGAATTGATTTCTTTACTCCGCCCATACCTACCGCGAGAGATGGTTTTCGCTGTTACCAATCCTAGCATATCTAGATTCGATATTATTCCTGATATGCGTCTTGCAGTAAGGAATTGTTGGTCTATGTGTGAACATGCTTGCTTGTAGATATGGTACACTTCACCAGTTTGGATATTTCGCAAACCATTGTTCTCATTGATTAGAACAGATGCAAGAACTAATTTTTGCTGAGTTGGAAGAGTTCGTATTACTGGAGTTACCTGATCGGATTCGATTTGAGCTTGGGCGATGCGCACATGATTTTGCTCAACAACTTCAACTCCTTCCTGTTCTGCTTTTTCAGTAGAAACTCGAAGTAAGTCAAGTGCACAACGGGCGTCTCCATGTTCTTGTGCTGCAAGTGCAGCACATAACTCGATTACACCAGGGCCAATCGCATCCTTACTTATTCCTAAACTAGCACGGGAACGAAGAATATCTTGTAATTGTTCAGCATTGTATGGATTGAACACAATATCTTGCTGACCCAATCTGCTTCTAACTCTCGGGTCGAGGAAATCAGTAAACTTCAGGTCATTCGAAATTCCAATTACACACGCTCTTGCATTCTTCAATTCTGCGTTAAGATTAGTTAGATTGTAAAGAAGGTCATCACCAGCCTTCTTGACCAAGTGATCAATTTCGTCGAGAACTAAAACATATACTCCGCCCCGAGAATTCATTCTCTTGACCAATTCTGAAAACACTCTGTCTGTTGGCCATCCTGTGAATGGAATTTCATCCCTTTCATGGTCTTCTAGTAAGGCATTACCAAGGTGAGATAATACGCGATATTGAGTGTCAATCTGTCTGCAATTAACCATCACTGGATGTACAAATCTACCAATCGATTCTCCTTTGCGTTGAAGTTGGTCGCAGACATATCTTGTCACTGCGGTTTTCCCAGCGCCAGTTACGCCATAGAGAATCATATTCGAAGGTATATGCCCTTTCAAAGCCTCAACTAAATTGAATGAAAGTTGGTCTCTTTCAATATCGCGGTGAGGTAGGGTTTCGGGTTGGTAGGTGTGGCGCAGTACTTCCTTCTGCACAAATAGAGTTTTTTGGTTCAGAATTCCATCGAAAATATTTCGCTTCAAAAAATAACACCTCCTCTATTTTATCATGCTTGTTGTTAGCCCGGCCCACACCATGCGTGATGCCTACGGGGAGTCCGAGTCCACCATATAAGGATAGTCCTAATGTGGGGCAATCAGGTGAGGATTTGCTAACATATTCATTTTCAATTGGGGGTATAAAAAGGGAATTACTTTTTGTCAATTGTAGTTAATAAAAGACATTACTGTGAAGCCAAAAATTTGAGATTACGCCGGGAGTAAAAAAAATAATTAGAGGCGCATAAAAATACAAATTAAATCAGTCTAATCCAATTCATTTAACAAAATCTTCAATATAATTAAATTAAATTAAATTATCCTTAAAACTTCACCGTTCGAAAAAGACCATTGATTAAATAGTAACAATTAATTATGTTATTTAAGTACTATTTTATTCTTACAAAATACGACCTTCACTATCAAGTTCAAACCGCATCCCATCCTCTCCATGAATGACATTTTCAGGAAAATCCGGGACCTCTTTTGTAAGAATAGTGTAATCGGAATCAACGAATGTATGTGTTACGACAAGTTTAGTCTGAGGGAATTTATTTGCTAAATTAGTAATATCACTTGGTTTATGGTGATGTTCTGTAGGGACCCATTCCGGGACTCCCATTTCAACAACCGCAAAGTTGCACCTCCCAACTCGATTCCACAATTCCTCACAGGGCCCAGAGTCTCCAGAATGTAACATAGACCAACCATCGTCATGAGTCATCATCCAACCGTGAGGGTCTACTTCTGGATCATGAAGTACTTCGAATCTCTCCATTTTCCATCCATTGATTTTTGGAATGTCAACCCAATTGATTTTTCCAATCAAATCTGTTAGAGAACCAGGGTATGCTAAATCACAAAGATGGGTTAGCCTTTCTCTAACTCCACTTGATCCTGCAATCGTCAGTTGATTTAGACCATCTCTATCGGAAATGTATTTTCTTTCTAGAAGGAATGATGGAAATCCGAAAACATGATCTCCATGTACATGAGTGATCAAGATGGTGTCGATATCGGCTGGACTAATGCCGGCAATTCGCAAACTAGCCAACGCAGTCGGAGGGCAATCAACAATGATGTGTCTATCGATTGCAAGGAATGAATGTAGGCGGCCTGATGGCAAGAATGCATTGCCACTTCCGAGTAATTCAACCAGCACCATCAGGAGTTGCAACCGCTTCAAGTCTAAGACATCATCGCACCTAACATTCATCTAGCGGATTCAGGTGGCTAGGCCCATCTAGGTGGTCAATATGTCTAACTGGAGTGCAAAAAACCCATACATGTCAAAGATTACAGAGAGCTATGTCTTGAACGGCAAAGGTTCCCGTAAAGAAACAAGACACATCGTTTTCGATTTAGGAAAATCCGGATTGGATTACAAAGTTGGAGATGCATTGGGTGTTGTTGCTGAAAACCCAGAAAATACTGTTGATTTGTTAATACAAACCGCTGGATGGAACGAAGACCACATGGTCACAACCCATAATGGTGAAAGAACGCTCAAGGAAGCCCTCAAGAAGGATTTTGAAATTCACCGAGTCAACAAAAAATTCGTTAATTCCCTCAGCGGTAAAGTCTCCTCAAATGGTATGAGAATTACTGTCAAGTTGGTTGAGAGGTATCGAGAATCCATCGCTGGCCAGGGTTCTGATTGGATGAGTGGAGATTCGGAATTGGAATCAGATCTATTGCCTTCGATTCCAGGAGATGACCCTGCGGGCCGGGTCGAATCGTTAACAACAGACGGAGATGCTATGGAGGATTATATCTGGTCCAGAGATTATATCGATGTTATGAATGATTTTGATGTAAGTTACTCTCCTGAAGAATTTCTAGATATTATTGACCGATTAAAGCCAAGACTGTACTCGATAGCAAGTAGTCATGATGCACATCCTGGATTTGTCGAGTTGACAGTTGCAATCGTCCGCTACTCTCACCACGGAAGAGATCGTGGTGGCTTGTGTACAGTGTACATGGCCGATGAAGTAAAGGTTGACAAGACCGATGTGGGTGTATTTATGTCTCCTACCAAATCATTTGTATTGCCGGAAGACAAATCTACCGACATTATCATGGTTGGGCCAGGAACCGGAATCGCTCCATTCCGCGCATTTATGGAGCAGCGTGTCCACGATGGCGGTTCTGGAAAGAATTGGTTATTCTTTGGAGATCAATCTGCTAAGACAGAATTCTATTACAAGGATGAAATTGAAGGTTGGATGGATGAAGGTCATCTTTACAGGTTCACTACCGCTTGGTCTCGAGACCAAGAAGAGAAAATTTACGTTCAACACAGATTGAAAGAGTATGGTGCTGAAGTGTGGGAGTGGTTCGAGCGAGGGGCTTATTTCTACATCTGTGGCGATAAGACCTACATGGCTAAGGATGTTCACCGTGCATTGATTGAGATAGCAATTGAGCATGGTGGCATGTCAGAAGACGATGCAACCCATTTCATCGAGAAGACGATGATGCGTGAAGAGAAGAGATATCTCAGAGATGTTTACTGATTATGCTTCACCTTCGGGTGGAGTTGGTACTTCTACAGCCGGAATTCCTCTTTCACGAGCACGATTTATCATAATGGTTGTCCATTTTGATTTAGGGCCTGGGAACGCGATTAGATGAGTAGCATGCTCGAGCATTTTATCGCCTAATGTAGGGGATGCTTCGGGCCTACCTGAATCCTGTAATCCTTTACGGGGTTCATTCCATGCTTCGGAAAATATCGCCATAGGAATCGCATAATTATTAGCCCATCTTTCAACAAGGTA
This sequence comes from Methanobacteriota archaeon, assembly GCA_002689345.1. Taxonomy (GTDB): domain Archaea; phylum Thermoplasmatota; class Poseidoniia; order Poseidoniales; family Poseidoniaceae; genus MGIIa-K1. The sequence continues at coordinate 6,853 of NZFU01000003.1, forward strand.
ATCAACACCACTAGCTCCTCCAATTATGATCAGGTCTGGGTGAGAATTCCATTTTATCCATTGTTCTAATTGTTCTTCAATCCACTTGTAATTGTAAAATCGTGAGTTACCACAGATTACCAAATTGATGACTTTACCATCTTGATTTAGATCTCGTCCCGCCAGTCGCTCGACTGTGGCTGCACCAGTGTTAGTATCGTCGGCCATGTGACCAAATTGTTTGGGTATCCTATAAGAAGAACCCTCGATTTACATTTAGTCCGACATAATTGCATACTTGGTTTCCACAATCCGGGGGTAATAATACTTATTTTTCACACCTTTTCGACCGCTTTCATCATAGAATAGATGCGATTGGCCACAAACATGGCATTCAAACGCGTGCTAATCGCGAACCGTGGTGAAATCGCATTAAGAATACTTAGAACACTCAGAGACATGGGGATCGAAGCGGCAATTATTCATGGTAGGGAAGACCGACTTTCTCTACCCGTTAGAATGGCAGATGTCGCTTACCCAATAATGAGATCAAACCCTCTAGATTCCTACTTAGATATCGAAGCAGTCGTAAAGGCGGCTAAGGATTTGAAATGTGATGCAGTACATCCTGGCTATGGATTTTTAGCAGAAAATGCACATTTTGTGAAGCGACTAGAAGAAGAAGGTATCACCTTCATTGGCCCTGCAGCTAATGTAATCACATTACTTGGTGATAAAATCGAGGCCAGAGCTGCAATGGAGGCCGCAGGATTACCTACTGCAAAGGGGAGTAGTGAGCCAATCTCATCCGCCGATGTTGCTAGGGAATTAGCGGATGTTATCGGTTATCCAGTAATCATCAAGGCGGCAGCAGGGGGTGGCGGAATTGGAATGCAAATCGTTCATGCCGCCGATGAATTCGAGAGCGCACTCAAACTATGTCAAAGCCGAGCTAAGTCGGCATTTGGTGATGACCGAGTTTTCGTAGAGAAGTATATTCAAGGAGCACAACACGTTGAATTCCAGGTACTTGGGGATGGGGAAAAGGCAATCCATTTCGGTGAGAGATTCTGTTCGATTCAAAGACGCCACCAAAAATTGGTTGAAGAAGGACCATGGCTGACAGATGAGAAGAGAGCCGAAATTGGAGCATTGGTTTGTGCTGGTGCTGAATCTGTAGGGTACAAAGGATTAGCGACATTTGAATTCCTTCGAGACCAGAATGGCGACTTTTATTTCCTCGAAGTAAATCCTAGGGTGCAAGTTGAACACACTGTGACTGAATTGATCACGGGATACAATTTGGTGGAATTAGGAGTTAGGGTTGCTCAAGGGGAAAGTCTGCCTCTTACACAAGATGACATTGTCATCAGGGGGCATGCTATTCAATGCAGACTCAATGCAGAGGATACCACAAACTTTGTTCCATCTCCGGGAAGACTTTGGGAATGCCATTTCCCTTCTGGATTTGGGATTCGTTGCGATACTCATGCCCATCCGGGCTATGAAATGCCAGGTTGCTTCGACAGCTTGTTAGCAAAATTGTTAGCATGGGGCCCAGATAGAGATTCAGCAATTCGTAGGATGCGAACAGCCCTTGATGAAACTATTATCACAGGCGTTGAGCACCTAATTCCACTTCATCGCAGAATAATGGATGAGAAAGATTTCCTTGCAGGAGATATTACCATCGCTTATATCGATGAGCATCAAGACCTGTTGGGATGATCACATGGATGTACTAATCGTTGGCAGCTTGGCCTACGATTCACTAGAAACTCCACTGGGTTCAAGAGATGATGAGTTAGGGGGTTCAGCATCATATGGTGGATTTTCAGCGGCTTTCCATAATAGAAGATTAAGTGGGAATGGTATTGGATTAGTCGGCGTGATCGGTGATGATTTCAAAACTGAACATTTAGATTGGTACAAAGATGCAGGACTTGAGATTAGTGGAATCGAATCGATTGAGGGCGAGACTTTTCGTTGGAAGGGATCTTATCATGGAGATATGGCTGAAGCAGTAACTCATGAAACCCATCTCAATGTGTTTGAACATTTCCAGCCTAAGGTACCAACCAGTCATACAAAACCCAAAGTATTGATGTGTGCAAATTTGCATCCCAATTTACAATCTTCAGTTATATCTCAGACTACAGCTGGAAGAGTTTCGATATTGGATTCGATGAATTTGTGGATAGATATTGCACATGATGAATTACTCGAAGTGATACAAAAAGTCGACATTGTTGTACTAAACGATGGCGAGGTTAGAATGCTCGCATCAGATGACAATTTAATCAGAGCGGCCCAATCGGTATTGGCGATGAAGAAAAGTGGAATATTAATCGTAAAAAAAGGTGAGCACGGCGTACTAGCATTACATCCAGATGGGATGATTTCAATTCCATCATACCCTACACTAGATCTGACGGACCCTACTGGTTGTGGAGATTCATTTGCAGGAGCCATGGCTCAATTTCTGTCACAAGGAAATGGAGAAGTAAGCCGAGAGGAATTAGCAGAATCATTGGTTCATGCAACCGTAACAGCATCATTTACTATCGAAAGATTCGGAACGGAAAGAATTCGTAATTTAACTCCCGAGGAATATGATAGCCGACTAAATGATTTCAGATTAATCTCTCGAACTTTGTAATTGCAGTATGCTCAAGAACAGGTCGCAACTCGCAGAGGTATGACCGTACTCAATATCGCAATGATTGGCAGTGACGACTTAGCAAAATCGATTGCTAAGGCAACAGACCAACGCGATGTTCATACCTATGTTCACAAAGAATCCGGAGAACATGGACCACGAATTCTTTCTATCATTCGTCCAGCTAAAATGCCGGAAAGAATTCGCCCATTCTTCAATTCATTATGTGCGGCTAGAGTTGGATTGTTGGAGGTGACTGGAATTGATGCAGCTTTTGGAGAAGTCCTAGTTGGTTTTGCATCAGCGGGAATTAACAAGGGGATTTTTGTAATAAATCCATCAGATGGTGAATGGATAGATGAAGATCAAGTCAAAGGATTCCTCGCTCAAGCAGGTCTTTCATCATGGACGCAGGGTGGCACAGATGGTATCGAATTACGAAGTGCTCTATATGGATTAATGGATGATATTTCTAGCGATTTGGAATCTGCGAAAAAAGAGCCTTTAGTTGTACCAGTCGATCAATACTTCAATGTCAAAGGAATCGGATTAGTGGCGATTGGCTATGTTCAATCAGGTTCAATTTCAGTCCACGACGAACTCCATCTGCTGCCTGCAGAAGGACCTGGTACAGTCAAGAGTTTGCAAGTTATGGATGACGATGTCTCCGAAGCAGTTGCTGGAGATAGAGTTGGAATTGCATTGCGAAATACAAAGGAAGAACATTTGACTGGTGGCTCACTTGTAATTCATCCAGCCATAGAAGATAAGAACAAAGGGATATCAATTCCATTATGCTTAGAAATGCACGAAAAAAGTTCAGTAGAACTTACGGTTTCACCATTCCAGAAAAGAATTCTAGCGGTAGGAGATGTTGTCCATGCTAGTATTGATTTGCAATTTGTGGTAGGAAGGGTAGATTCGATTGACTCAGGGCTTGTCGTCTCATGGGAATCACCATTATTTGTCAGGAAAGAAAACCCGCCTACTGTGATTCTTGCTCAACTCGATTCAAAACCTCGAATAATGGGTAGTGCTAAACTTATCCGGCTTTCGTGAACTACTCCCAAGAACGGCCCCCCTTAGGGGGGCCTAAACGGTGGATTCATAACCTCGGGTTCAAGTTCGACAGTTCGGGATGCTTATGGACACGAAGCCAGAGGGGCTCAGTGTCAATGGAGATGGGATTAAATTCCGCTCCTTGTCACTGGGGGGAGTTCGCGGTAAGGTTAGAGCAACCTTAAGCGATAATCAAATCTCCTTTGAATCGCGTTCAGGTCATGCATTAGACATCAGATTAGATGCTATCAAAAGGGTACATCATCACCATACAACTCTAGTTCCAGGCTGGCTTGCAGCAGTCGGCTTGATACTTATTTGGGTTGCATGGAGAGGGGTAACTGGAAAGATGCAGGCGCTTCTTGGTGCAGCGGGAATCGTTTTGTCCTCTGCTCATCTAATCACTCGAAGGCCTACATTGACCATCGACACCAATGCTGAAGATTGCCATACTGTTTTTGGTTCAGATGTTGCAATGATGAAATTATGTTCTCTGATTCAAAGATTACAAAATGGAATGACTCTGCAAGATGCAAAGTCTAGTGTTGAAAATATGGTAAGTGATTCAGAATACCCCCGGTCTCAAAATTCAGAAGAATTGGAATTGATTCCTGAACCAGTTGAATTGTTCCCCTCTCCAGTTATTGGCCACTTCATCGACATGATGGAAATGGATGATGAAGAAATAATAGAGGCCGATTTGGTTAGTCCGGCAATAGCGATTGAAGATCTAGACCTACCAATATGGGGCGATGAAGAAGAGGTCGTTGAGAAAATCCCAGATGGATTAATTGCACGTTCAAAGACAAATTTGTTTACACAAAGAAATAATGTGGCTCAAAATGGCTGGCAACCCCCCCCGAGTCAACCCGCTTACAATCAAGTTCACCGCAGCCATCCGGTGGGTTCGCCATCGTACAATATGATTCAACAGCAAGGAGCCAATCCTCATTATTCAAACCCAATGCAAAACCCTCAACCTACACCTATTCCAACAGAATTCCTTCCTTCATTTGTTGGCGCTAATGGAGCACATATGCCTAGTGCCACTCCTGAGATGTTTAGTTCTCCAGATACACCTTTGCAGCAGCCGGCTGAAGAGGAAGTACAATCTCTTGTTGCATCAGCTCGTAGGGACGTACCTCTGGAGGCGGAGATTATTCCAGATGAAATCGAAAGTCCAAAGGAAAAATATCCTAGGATGACAAAACTTGCTGCAAAAACAACAACACGCCGACTGACTAGACGTAAAAGTAGGCGTGGCCATCTTCGTGGTAAATCTGTAATTGCAGAATTGGTAAGTCCAACGATTGGACGTGCCAGCAGCATATCGAAGAAGTTCTTCAGAAGACGATCTCGAACAACGGAATCATTACGTCTTAATGCAGAGAATACTCGTCAATCACAAGTTGCCGAATCTATCCAAAACCTTGCTAAAAGTAATGGTGGAAATGTTAGTGATGAAGAGGTGGATAAGATGATGTCACACATTAATCCAAAGCCAACCATTCCATCTAGTTTCAAAGAATTAGTTAGCACAGATGCTAAACGTTCAGAAGATGTTTCTTCAATTCCAAGAATCGATGAATGAATCAACGATTTCTTTGTGAAATCATATGCGTCTTAATCGCTTTAGCGGTTTCCCAATCTGCTAATTCTTGTTCTGATTCAGGACTAAATTGTGGTATTGGAATCGGGCGCATCATCGAATCGATTGCCACCATGAAGAAATAACCTTCACAGATCTCAGTTTTTGTCCAATCAGATTTGTTCATCGCCCAAGCGGTTACCTTAGTACAAGCAGTTCGATTAGATGTGAACACAATCTTTGCAGTAACCTCAATCAAATCACCCTGACGAGCAGGTGCTTTGAATTCCAATGTGTCAATTGAAATTGTTACAAATTCTCGGTGTGCAAATTTAGCACAAACAATACCTGCGGCCTTATCCATTAGCGATAATAATCGGCCTCCAAATAGCGTGTTGTAGGCGTTTGTATCCTGTGGAAATACTTCTTCGATAAGAGTTACTGGTTCGGTGCTGAAGGGCTCCATTGCTTAGTCGGGGTAAGTATCTCCTCCTTCAATCCATGTACTATTCTAGTTCACAATGTGAGATTTGATGAGGGATGGGCGCTGCCACAACACCATGTCGGGCACTTGTGTTGCTTTAGTCAGCGGTGGAATCGACTCCCCTGTTGCAGTAGCGCGTATGCTAATGAATGGGTGGAAAATTTTCCCTCTCCACGCATCCCAAGAGCCAGTAACTGGACCTGCTGCTGAAGAGAAAACCATAGCACTTTTGCGTCATTTACTCGAGATGGAGGGGCCCTTGGGAGATGCGGCTAGAAAAAATCTGTCAAGAGAATTAATCGTAGTTCCTGTTGCTGAAAAACTTGCTTTATTTACCGAAAAATGGAATCATACAGAGTACTTTATTCACATGAAGAGATTATTCAATTCTATCGCAACAATTAGAGGAGAACAGGTTGATGCCACTCATGTCTTGACAGGTGAGAACCTAGGACAAGTTTCGAGTCAAACCCTCGGTAACTTGGGCGGTGTCGAAATTGTAACACCGTTACTTCCCCTAAGGCCATTATTGGCGTTTGACAAAGTAACAATCATGACGATGGCGAGGAAACTTGGTACTCTGAAAATAAGTGAAGGCCCCGAAGTTTGTGATGCTCTAGGTCCGAATAAGCCGACTACAGTGGCAAATAAGGAATGGCTAGAACGTTCCGAAGATAGAGTCGGTGGCTTGCAGGCCCTCGCTTCAAGTTGCTTTACACAGTTAAGGATTGTAAATCTCTAGTCTTTCCGGGTCCCCCCCTAAAGGGGGGTACCCGTGTGGACATGCTCCCGTCGGTCTTTTATGCCCGACATGAGTGGAGGAGGGAGAGGGTGGCCCCTATGAATGACAATAAGAATGCAATCACCGCTTTAGTATTCACATGTTTGATGTTGATTTCTCCATTAGCTGGAGCAGCAAGTGTGACAACTTTTAGTGACGGAGGAAGTGAGATAACTGTTGAAGTTAGAGACAGTCCCGAATATACAAACAACGAAGACGGAACTGTAACACTACCCTCTGGAGACACAGTTACTAGTGCATCGGTAAAACTTGCAACAGGTATGGCTACTCATGAATCATATACCTCAATCAATTCAGAAACAGCTCAGTATGTCTGGGATCCGGTTTACAATAATCAACAGACAGAGTATTCAACATTAAGCGATTTCACATATCATGAAGACACAGTACGTTTGGTTAGTGGGGGTTTCTCTACCGACTTTGAGCGAACTGATTCAGAATTCTTCGATTATTCTCAGCCACCGGTTTATGATGGTACAGGATGGCAGCACGGAACTCTTGCGGAATCAACAGTATTGAATGAAAATTGTAACACTGGTAATGATTGCTGGGGTACAAATATGTTTGATTGGGATAATGATTACACTAATGATGACCAAGGTAATGCTTTCTCATACAGTCTTATTTCACCTGAAATGGAAGTAGACCCTAGCTCTCATATCGCTCGGTTTTCAAGTTGGCACGGTATGCATTGGAATCAAACCAATCCTGGTGCAAACCCAACAAAAACTTACTATGATTGTGGATATTTGATGGTTAGAAATTCTTCATCTCCAAGTTTCCCTCCTCCTGACCTTGGATGGCAATATATCCCATTCGATGTGACCAATTCCACAGGAATTAGCTATGCAAACGGTTTGTATCCAATCGGCTCTGGCAATGGTAAAATTCAGAACTGTGACGGATTGACAGGTACAGATTATGCAATCGGTGGAGAATCAACCCACCCTACTCAAAATCCAAATGGCTGGGCATCATTAGCAGTTAACCTAAACGAGCACATTCACAAGTATGTACAAATCAAGTTTGTAATGAGCCACAACAATGGAGCAGCAAACCCTGAAAATGCAACTATGCCTGGATGGTTTATCGATGATTTCCGCCTTGGAGATCCTCTGCCTCAGTCTGGTTCAATGACTGTGAAGGGGTTCACGCCTAAGCAATCTCCAAACCCTGGTTTCCCAGATGGTTATGGTGTATTGACGGTTGAACAAGAAACAACTCCTACAAATTCACTAACAATTTCTATCCTACGTGCTGGAACTACTGAAGTTGCAATGGATAGAGATGGAGAGTTGATGACAAATTTAGAAGGCCCAATTGTCGAACTTTGGGGAATTGATGCTGCGGAATATCCGGTCATTGATGTAAGATTTGATTTTGATACCGGACAGTACAGACTATCTACAGCAGTTCTACATGGCCTGAATGTTGGTACGAGAATTGGAACCGGGATGAATGATACAAATGTTGTTCTCAGTCCAATGATTGAAAATGGAGTTTGGAATTCACCTGGTGGAAGCCAACCATTATTTTACACTCCAACCATTATCGATAGTTCATTCAGTCCAACTCTGTTTAGTACAAGATTCTCACAACCTATTGTTGGAATAACTCCTGTTATTGTAGATGATTGTGCAGAATCTCCTGCAATCGAATTAAACTTGAGAAATAATTCAATTTACAATTTGACAGCAGATCAAAAGTGGACACCTCCTGTGCCAATATTTGGTTTCTCATCTGTGGTTTCTTACAGTAATCCTTGTGGATTATCCGAGTTATGGTTTGATTTAGAATTTGGACACAGCGCAACTGGTGTATCATTAGATATTGCTAATGATGGGGATGTTGAATGGGCTATGGATGAGCCTGCATTCGGCTCCTTTGGAAGACAAACTAAACTTTGGGCTGGTGCATCAAATGGTGTCAATTATGCTATGGACCAATCAACATTAATTTTGAATGTAAATGGTGAAGCTACCGGTGGTAGTTTCATGCTACCTATGGGTGCTGATGTGAAATTAGCAGATGTTATATTTTCTGACAATACTGCTGGCGATTTTGATTTGACTCTAACTTCTAGTGGCCAAGAAGTGTCCTTAGGAACAATGCCAAATCAATCATTGCTTGCGTATGAAACTGTATATCCAATGTTCCCATTCACGAGTGCGATTAATTCCTTGATGAGTAATCCATTGGTACAGCATTCGCATACGGATGAATATGGTAACCAGTGGGCTACCTTACATTTCAATGCCGTCAATACAAATGCAGCGAGTGGCACTCAGGTAACAGTTAGCGATTTAGATATAATTTACGATTGGGAAACCACTCTTGGAGGTTCAAGTAATTTCGATAGAGAATTGAATCAAGGAATTGCACTTGGAACAGGGGCGGAAGTAGATGTACCACTATCTCTGTCTGCTGGAAGCGGTGGTGCAATCGAGTTATCAGATCTAGCGATTACCACTTCTACAGGATACGACTCATCCCTAACTCTAACCGGTTCTCCTGTAGGATTGTACCCGAATGGAGATATCGTTGAAGCAATTTCAATCCACAGTGTGGATTCATCAACAGGAACATCATTTGCAGAAGCTAGACTTCGTATGGAATCATCTAGTGGGGTCGTTGAACTAGCATTCTCTGAATTGTCATTATTTACTGAATCTTATGACCCAGATAATTTAGTTACCATGGAATCGTCAACTTACACAGAAGTTGGGGATGAGATGCAGGTTACATGGAGATTTAGAATCAACACTGCTTGGGAAGATACCGCTGAATTACGCCTGTACGCTAGTTTGGTTGCAGGAAATGGAGTAAACGGCTTGCCTGGTGCGGTTGTGTTGGCACCTATTGGCGGAAATGCTATTGAAAATGATGCCATGATATCTTCATTTGAATTAAGAAACGCAGCGGGAGTTGCACAAAATCTTGAATCTGCAAGTTCTAATCAAAATATCAACTTGGTTGGAAGTATTCGTCTAGAAGGACTAGATGTAGCACCAGACCCAACTGCTTACAATCTATCACTCCAGCGCTGGGATGTTCAAACAATTAACGGCTCTGTTGTTTCTGAATGGGTAGAGGTTTCGAACAGCACTGGAGTTATCGGTGGTAATTTCGATTGGGCAGTCAATCTAGGATTAACAGCGGCAGGCCAGGCGACTTACAGATTCATGATTGATGGATACGAAGGAGGAGATACTCTTTGCCCTCCTACACCAATTGTTTCAGATTCAGAATGTGCAATACCATTTAATTTGTCCATTGATACATATTCACCTACTTTGGTTAACATTTCAGTTCTAAAAGATTCAAACCTTGATACGACTATATGGGCTAATTGGAGAGCATTGGTCGATGATACATGGGTTAAGCCGAGTGCTCTGCAGAAAGTAAGAGTTCTAGCTCAGGATATTCCAAATCCTCCAAGTTCGCTCGATATGTATTATTGGGTTGAGTATGATCACGATACAGATATGGATGGTGAAGCGGACCCTGATGAATATGCTCTACTCACATTAACCAGTGATGGAAATGCGCCAACTGCAAATTATACTGGCGTATTTAGTGATGATGGAAATCAAGGACAACCAAGTGCTGGCAAAGTCAGTATCTATATCGATGGAGCAGATCTTGGTGGTAATTTAATCGAGGGTGGAGTTCCTGGATTTGAAGATGATTTGGTAACATATGTTTCAATGGATGCTAAGACACCAGGTATCAGGAATTTCTTCATTGAGGATTCAACTGGTAATCGTTTGCATAACCAAAACGAAGGTCTCCCATTCTATCAAGGACCATTCAATATGACAATGTACGCTGGAAAGGAATACCATTTGATTGTTGAAGCGACCGACCAAAATGGTTGGAGAGATATTCAAAAGTTCGAAATCAACCTTGGTCCAGAGGACATGGTTGTGTATTATTCACCTCGTAACGAAACAGCTTGGTCTGACTCAAGTGATATACAGATTCTAAATGCTAGCAATGAAAGTGACGGACCTCAACTCCTGCGCATGGATGGAGGTCGACTAATCGATCCTTTCGAGGATGAATTCTATCTTGATTTACCTATTCAGATGAATTGGGACATCATTGGAATTAATTCAACAGCGTATCGTCCACAATTAAAGATTGTAGATATGGATTCAAGCTCATCAATAATGAGCGAAGCAAGCGGACAACACAAGCAGCGTTGGGTCTACAGTGATGGAATTCAATTGGATTATAGAAATGGAGTCAGTCCTAAGTTCACGGACCAATCAGAACCGTATTCACAAGATGTAGAGGTTGCATTCGTATTCCCTGGAGATACAATTTCTATGGAAGGGCAATATGCATACGCTGATGGAATATCCTATGGGGTTTACATTCTTCCAGATGGAGAATTTACTCTTGAAGTAACTCGTTCTGAGGCTCTAATGGATGGAAACAAGGGTTACCTTGCATATCCTGCAGGTGGCGCTGATGGATCAAAAACCGATGGTCCCACATTGCATACAATTTCAGGAGGTTCGTTCAATATTAACATTACAGCACCTCCTTTGTCTAATGAATATTCATACACATTCAAGTTAGTCAATCTGCCAGCAGGTGCAACAGATTCAACCTCAAATTTGTGTGATGGAAACAATGCCTTCGGGTGTGGCTCTTTCACGATTAAGGTCGATGGACAAAAACCCGAAGTTAAGCAAGACTCATGGTCTGTAAGTTCTGGAATCAATGAAGACATATTGGGCAGTACATTGCCTTCTTCAACTATGCATTGTGTTGATGTCCAAGCAATTGTTGAAGAAAACGCAGCACTTCTTTCGGGCGAAGTAGATCTAATGTGGTCATTTTATATCAATGCAGAACAAAACACAACCTGGACTGTTTACCAAAGTATGAACGATGGTAGTACTGAACCCCAATCCCATCCACTAGAAGTGAAGGTTGCAGGTAGCGATTATGAGGTCATTGCAGAATGTGTCGATTTGTGGCCATTCTCTCAAGACCCTACTCAATCACAAATTACCGAGATAACTACTGTAATGTGGATTGAAGGTAGAGATTCAGCAGGATGGACCATCGATGGAGGCGGGCCAAACAGTGCAGGAGGAATCAGTTCGATTTGGTCAAGCGACCCAGTGCATGAATCTGAGTACAGATTACTACACGAACAAGCTAAGTTCGACGTAATAGATGTTCGAATGACCCCAAAGAATCCTACCGTTGGAGTTGTTCCTGAATTAGAAATTACAATTATAAATTCTGGAACAAAGGATGGCAACATCACTCTTGAAGTCCAATCTGTAAAGGATGGTGGATTCCCAACAACCGAGTTGACATGGACTACTGATGACATTGCTCAAGGAGTGACTGCGAATGTATTCGTCACTGATTTAGAGGTGTTTGGAAGTCCAACCAGTGGAATGTACTTCCTTATTGTAGATTCAGAATCTAATGAGATTTTATGGAACGGTTCAGAATGGAAGAAGTCATTCAATGTGGCTGAAGCTAGTGATGATGAGGGACTATTATCTGGTTCTGGAATGTTGATCGTTGTCGGATTAGGTGCATTGATTTTGATTCTATTAGTTGCAGTGGTGGTATTGGTTAGAAGAGATTCTGGCGAGGGTACATATGAATACGAATATGAATACGAAGAGGAAGAGAAATCATACGCAGATATACCTTCTGCAGGACCTCCTGCAGCCGAAGTACCTGCTGCTGATGTCGATCCTTTAATGGCTGCCGCAATGGCTGAATTCCCTCAATGGGACCAAGCAACTATTCAGGGCTACTTCGATCAAGGCTGGGATATAGAAAGTCTACGAGATTGGGTTAATGAACAGTGATTCACCATGAATCTCGATTGGGATGATATCCATTGGAAAGACCCAGACGGTGGCACAATTGTGCTACATGGGATACTTCCAACTGTAGTTTTACCCAACGGCATGAGGCCTCGGCTAAATTGGCATGGTCTTGGTATCATTGCTGCAAGCGAAGAGGTTGAAGTTTGGGCTGAGGAAGAAAAATCTGAAGTTAAGGACGCCGGAATTAATCTCGATAGTGCAATATTGAACGGGGGCTTAGATGGCCTTTATTTGGAAATGCTAACCTGGGTTGAAGGATTACAAGTAGGTAAATTTCCAGACCCAGAGCCAAGACGATTACACAAGGCAGCAGTAAATCACAACCGGCCAGTATTCTTTGCAGAACCTGATATGGATGATGAAGATTGGGCGGATTTCTTAGGCAAAGAAGCGAAGGCAATGACCCGTCCTTTGAAATTATTAAGGATAGTATTTACCTCTAGGAGATGGAGAAAATGTATCAAAAGAATGCGAAAGCATGTGATAGAACAACCCGTTCGTGAGCCTGATGGTTTGCAAGCAGCAAGTGCTTTAGCAGCAACATGGTGGACGCTGAACCGAGAAAATTCTGATGCCGGGCTTAACCAGGATAAGGACAATCGGTTTGCCTCGAGATTACAAGGGAGTTTGGCTAAGTTGCGAGAGGATCATGGGGATGAAGCATTATTGTTAGTTCCAATTCAACAAGCATACAGACACTCTATGCTAATAGCATTAGAAAAGTTACCTGAAATAGAGGAGAGTTCATCACTTGAGGGCTCTTCGGATAAAGAGGAGGAGTGATTATGAGCGGGCCAATTAACATCGATGTTCGTGTAGAAAACCTACTTGTGAGATTTACACCATCTCCTCCAGTAGACCTCGAAGAGGCAGTTGAACGTCTTGGTGGTGTGAAGAATGGTGATGTTATCATCAAGATGCTTGATGCTCCTCGTGCAACTCTGATTATTGATGCTGAAGGTCGCATTGTAGTTCATGGTACTCATCGTATTGAAGCTGCAAGGGCTGCTGCAAAAGAAATGCTTCTTCGAATGGGGCGAGATGATTCTGGCCTCGTTGCCGAATTGGGTCCAATTGTCGCATCTTTTGATTTTGGTGAGGAAATACCGATTCACAATATTCGTATGAATTTAGGCAGTGGGACATCATCAGTAGATGAGAGACTAGGATGTTTGAGAATAGATGATACAAGACACGATTTAGAATTATTAATTTGGCCTAGTGGCCGTTGTGTTGCTCTAAAGGCTCGCCACCCCAATATGGTCGCTATGTCGGCGGTTCATTGGAAGGGTAAATTTGCTGATAAAAAATCTCTCAAGGCGTGAGACAAATGGATTGGACTGGACCAATCCTAGATGACCACTTTCATCTTAATCGGAACGGCAGATTCTTGGATGCTGCAAGAGATTTTTTACGAGTTGGCGGTACAGATTTAGTACTCGTTCATTGTCCTGATTTTTCAGCACCTCCTACTACAAGAAAGGGCCATAGCGATGCATATGCTGATACTATTGCTATGTCTGAACAGGTTCGTGAATTAGGATTGGGCGTAAGGGTAATTCTAGGGCCACATCCTGCAGCATTTGCTCATCAATTCGAAAGTTTAGGAGATCGGGCTGAAGAGAATTATTGGGATAGTATCGAAACCGCTCTCGATTTTGTTCACGAAGGAAAAGCGCACGGTATTGGCGAGGTTGGCCGACCCCATTGGCAAGTTTCCGATGAGATCTGGAATCGCTCTAATTCTCTGCTTTTGGAAACTATGAAACTAGCTGCAAGAGAGGGCATTCCGCTTCAGTTACACGTTGAGGGAGAATCGGATGACACCTATGGAGAATTAGCACAAATGGCCGATAAAGCAGGATTACTTAGAGAGCGTTTGGTCAGGCATTATGCCCCGCCAAAAATAGATGCAGCTTACACTCATGGCTTGACACCAAGTGTTCTAGCAGGTAGTGGTGCAATAGACGAACTGATGTCAACTTTCGAATCCTCATCCCATGGCTTCATGCTCGAGACCGATTATATGGATGACCCCAATAGGCCAGGGGCTGTCTTAGGTCCCAAAACAGTTCCAAAGCGAACACGCCAATTATTGGCTGCTGGTTTGGATGAAGAAATACTCTACCGGTGCCACAGAGACTTACCCGACCGCATATACGGCGCAATATAGACCAGCCCCCCAAAGAGTTCATGACCCACCCTCCCTTCGGGAGGGTTGGTGGAAACCTTGAACAGAGCGATTTTTCTTTCGATTCTGATGCTTTGTATGGTTCTACCTATTGAATCTCAAGGCCAACAGGGAGCTCCGATGGGAGTGGACTTGGAATGTGACCAATCAACAATAAATATCAACGTTCATCCTGAGCAAAATGAAGCGGTTACAATGGTATGTACCGTTACTAATACCGGTTCTTTCGCAGAAAATATTGATTTAGATTCTAGCGTTGATGGTAATGATTTCGCTATTGAAATCCTTGGCGATGAATCATATCTGATTGAAGCAGGTGAAGACGAAGACTTCATTGTACAATTCTCAGCATCTCCTGGCATAGAAGTCAAATCCGAAGATTACAACATTTCTGCTAGAGTTACTAGTATTGGGCCGGAACCATTTAGCAACGTTCCACTAGGCCAATTTGGTTCAACAGCAGAAGTTGGAGGGACAGTAAATTCATTGGGATACTCAAGAATCGAGTTGGATATTTCTAATGATTTGACTAGGAACATAGAAGTTTCAGAAACGGCTACAATCCAATTCACAATTTTCAATGATGGAAATCGAATAGATAATCTCGAAGTCATAATCGTCAATCAGCTAGAATTGGAAGACGCTGGTTTTATCTTTGTCTCAGATTCCTTTTTCCGAGCGACGGTTAATCCAGGGGCTTCATCAGACCAAGGTACAATAATTCTCGAAGCACCAGCGGATACTTCAGAGGAAATATCGATCCAAGTTGAAATTCAAGCATTTTCTAAGATCGACACTACTGCGGAATCAAATGATACAGTGAGAATTGTCGTTGCGGCCTCTAGTGGTGGCGGCGCTGGGTCGATCGGGTTCGATGATTTTGAAACCATGGACGGAGATGGCATGGCTATGATTGGAATGGCTGTCGGTGGCTTGTTTGGAGTAATTTTACTCCTAGTAATAATTTCCAAGTTAACCAAGAAGGCAGGCAAGCAAAAGATTGCTGCTAAGGAAGCCAGCAAGGCCGCTAAAGCAGAAAGGCGTTCAGGTCGTAAATCTAACAAGGCTCAGCCAGTTGAAGATGATGATTTTGAGGATGACGATTTAGACTTCAGCGATCTTGACGACCTCGATGATTTAGATGATGATTTCGATTTCGAAGATATCTGAGTGTTTTTGGGCACTTTCGGGATATTTTTTTCACCTACCGAATGCCCTTCATGGCCCTTTTTGTTATGGCAACAGTCATAGGCGTCATGGCTAGGGAAACACCTACCCTAAGGGTAGGTGCTAATCATGCTTGGATTACAAGGTAAAGTTGCATTCGTTTTTGGCGTTGCCAGTGAAGACTCAATCGCATGGGCGATTTGTCAAAGTTTAGCTGATGCGGGGGTGACTCTATACCTTGGATATCAGAAGCGATTCATGTCTAGAGTTTTCCAATTAAAGGATAAACTCCCGGCTATTGCTGGTTTCTATCCATTGGATGTTGCTTCTGATGCTGATACCAAGGAATTCTTCGATGCTTTTAGCAAAGAGAACCCGGGATTGAAGGCAGATATTCTAATTCATGCAATCGGTTTCGCTCCAAGAGAATGCTTCGACAGACCAATTTTATTCGTCGATGATGAGAGCATAAATACAGCATTTACAATCTCAGCTAATTCATTACAACGCTGTTTGAAGTTTGCATTACCATACCTAAATCCGAATTCCTCTACAATTACATTGACCTATGCAGCATCCACCAGACATGTCCCTTCATACGGAATCATGAGTATGGCAAAGGCCGCATTGGAGTGCTGGACTAGGGAATTAGCTTGCCACTTGGGCCCAGAAGGGCACCGCGTAAATGCAATTTCCAGCGGACCAATCAGGACAATAGCTGCAAGTGGGATTCCAGGGTTTGATAACATTCTCGACCATGTTGCAAATAATTCTCCTCTGCGAAGAAACGTGACCCAATCAGACGTAGCAGGCTGCACAACTTGGCTTGCTAGCCCCTTGTCTTCCGGCGTGACTGGACAATGCATCCATGTAGATGCAGGATATTCAATCACGATGGTTCCATCGAGTATCATGGGGGAGTGAAAATGACAATCACTACAGCAGATGGTAAAGTTGCAGAGGGGATCGACCAATCTCCGTTTGAGCCAGTTGCGGTTATCGGGATGGCTGCACTAATGCCAGATGCCACTTCAATTGAGCAATTTTGGCAGAATATTATCGATGCACATGTTTCGATTAAAGAAGTCCCCAAATACCGCTGGGATCCTGAAATTTATTGGGAAAACGGCTCTCCAGGAAACATTGCGGAAGGCAAAACATACTCCAAGATTGGAGGTTTTGTAGAAGGTTATGAATTCGATTGGCGTAGATGGAGACAACCTCCAGGAACATTACCGCAAATCGATCCATGTCAACTGTGGGCAGTTACAGTTTCAGCTGATGCTATCGAAGATGCAGGATATGGCGATGATGGTAAAACTCTAGACCGGGCAAGAACCGGTGTAATTTTCGCTAACGCACTAGGTGGCGAGAATCGTTCTGAATCAAATATCAGAGTTTTTAGTGCAGAGATGAGAAAAATAGCCATCGATAATGGCGTAACTCCTGAGCAAGCAGATGCAATGGTTGCGACAATTTGTGAGGGCAAGCCTCGTATCGATGAAGATACAATGCCCGGTGAATTAGCAAATGTAGTCAGTGGTAGAGTAGCAAACCTTCTAGATTTACAAGGTCCGAATTATTCTACAGATGCAGCATGTGCTTCCTCAATGGCCGCTTTACTAGATGCATGCCGATTACTTCAAACACGGCAAGTCGACACAATGTTGGCAGGAGCAACAGACCGCTGCATGGAGGCACCAACTTATGCAAAATTCAGTGCTATTGGTGCTCTCTCGCCAACTCATTCAACACCATTTGACGCTAGAGCGAATGGCTTTGTGATGGGTGAAGGAGCAGGCGTTCTACTACTCAAGAGATTATCAGATGCAATCAGTGATGGGGACGACATCAAAGCGGTAATTCGTGGTGTCGGCGGCTCATCAGATGGTAGAGGGAAAGGAATTACTGCCCCTAGTCAAAGAGGGCAAGTCCAAGCCGTTAGTCGCGCTTATTCCCAAGCAGGCTATACTCCTTCAACAGTCGAATTAGTCGAAGCACACGGAACGTCTACTAAAGTTGGAGATGCGACTGAATTGTCAACATTGTCACTATTGTGGAAGGGACTCGATGGTGGAGACCATATTGCAGTTGGTTCTGTTAAAAGCCAAATTGGCCATCTAAAAGCTGCAGCCGGAATTGCTGGAATTATGAAAGCGTGTAATGCGGTTTATCATCAAACAATTCCTCCAAGTGCTGGATTTGCAAACCCGAATCCTACTGTGGAATGGGGCCAAATACCATTCTTCGTTCCTACTGAGGCACGCGAATGGCCTGAACCAGAAACCCATCCTCGCCGTGCAGGAGTATCTGCATTCGGCTTTGGTGGAACCAACTTCCACGTTGCAATCGAAGGATTCGATGCAAAATATCATGCGGACCTAGTATCGCATTGGGATGGCCGTTGGCAGGCTTATGCTGGAATTGCCTCAACATCAGATTCCAAGCCTACAATGACTCATGAGGAAATAAAATCCGTTGAAGGTGGATTATTGCTTCTATCTGGGGATTCAATCGCTGCGGTGAAATCAAAGTTGACAGCAATCTCATTCAGCGGTACTAATTTCGATGACGATCCAAAAGGAATACGACTATCTTTCACTCTACCTGAACACTGGTCGTTTGAAACATCAGATTCGGTCAGAATGGCTATTACTGCAACCAGTTGGTCTGAATTCAATAAACGAAAGGAGTTAGCTCTCAAAGCAATGGATGATGAAGAGAAGTGGGGCTTCTTAATGAGCCAGGGAGTGATGATTAGTAACGACCCAGCCCTTCCTTCACAAGCCAAAGTGGCCCACATGTATCCTGGGCAAGGAAGCCAATATGTGGGTATGACAAATGACCTGAATTCTAGATTTAGTGGAGTTGGAAAGGTTTGGGAAAAGGCCGATACCACAATGGTCGATGTATTGGATGGAGAAACTCTTTCATCTTTCGTTCTTCGAAAGGATTTATCTGACGAAGAGAAGAAAGAAGCAGAATACAAACTCAAGCAAACCGAGTACACACAACCCGCAATGCTAACTGCAGATTTAGCAATTGAGGCTGCACTGAATGCTCATGGGCACATGCCAGATATGGTGGCAGGACATAGTTTAGGCGAATACGCTGCTCTAATGAGCGCAGGGATTCTTGACATGGATGGTGCGCTAAGAGCAGCTGCTGCCCGTGGTACTGAAATGGGCAGTGTTGAAATTGATGATAAAGGATTGATGGCAAGCGTCACCGCTCCTTATGAGCGAATAGCCGAAATCATCGAAGAAATCGATGGATATGTAATCGCAGCGAACAAAAACTCACCGAAAATGACGGTTATTGCGGGCGAAACTGCCCCAGTTAAGGAAGCGATGTCAAGATTTGAATCCGAAGGATTCCAATGTGTTGCTCTGGCAACCAGTCACGCTTTCCATTCCCGTATTGTTGCACCAGCAAATGAGCCCCTTCGAAGATTCCTAGAAAATTTGGATATTCGGTGGCCTAAAATTCCGATTACCAGCAACGTCGATGGCGGATGGTATCCGATGGATGATGGAGGAGATTCCAAGGCTGCAATACTATCAAAACTGGCTCCACAGATGGCATCGAGTGTCGAATGGACATCTCAAATTAATTCGATGTATGACGCTGGAGCAAGATTATTCCTAGAAGTCGGCCCAAAGAGAGCACTAACGGTATTTGCATCACAGATCCTTGAAGGCAAACAGGCATTACCTGTAATGACAAATCACCCTAAGGCAGGAGGAATTGCAACATTCCTTTCTGCTCTAGGTGCCCTTGCACTTGCCGGAAGACCTCCTGAATGGCCAGGCAAAAACAGTCCTCATCTAACCGATGGATTCCGTGCAGGACCAATCGAAGCTGCAGGTGGAGTCAATCAACCAGCAACTCCTCTCAAGCAAAGAAGCCGTCCACTACCTTCTAAGGGAGGAGATGTAGTTACTCAAACGGTTGTAAAATCTGCAGATGTATATGTCGACCCTGATGCTGCAAAGAAGGCATTGGTCGGAGATCTAATTTCAACTCAAACTGGATATCCATCAAAATTCTGTCAAGGCAATGTGGATATGCGTGCGGTATTGGGGATGAGTGATGGGCAAATACAGGAGGTCATCTCTACTGTTCATGCTCGATGTAGTACCGACCCTGAGTGGGATATCTCGATTGCTAAAACTCCAGGAGATATCACAAGATGGATTACCGCTGCTCCAAGTAAAGATAGCAAGACGAGATCTACAAAATTCGACGACCGTGATGACGATCCATTCGTGATTACAGGAATCTCTCTCGGCCTTCCAGGCGGGGATAGAGTATTCGATGAAGGTAATTTTGAGAAGTTGGTTAGAGGAGAAACTTGTATCGAAGAAGTAAGTGCTGAATACAAACAACGTTTGCTTGACAAGAATATTGTAAGGCTCATCAAAGGACGAGACGGCAGTGTTGGAATGGAAGCCGCCACTGAATTCGGAGATATCCCTCAACTTGCAGGGCTCAAATCAGCTTTTGATCCGACTGAAGAATTTGGAATCGATGCAAAGATTGCAGCAGCCTGGGATATCACTACCCAACTTGCTTGTGCAGCAGGATTAATCGCCCTCAAGGATGCAGGAATACCACTCACTCCTGTCGAACAAGTGGGCAAAGGCGGATTACGCTTAATTCGTTCTTGGCAAATGCCGGCGGCTTATCGCGAAAGAACTGGTATTGTATTTTCATCCTGTTTCGCAGGACATCAAATGGCTGCTAAGCATGCCAAATTGAATGGTGATGATGGAGAGGGTAGATTCGATAGGAGATACCTATTCCAAATTTTGAATATGGGCCATTCACAATTCGCTCAACATGTAGGAATTCGTGGACCAAATACTACTATCAATCTAGCATGTGCATCTGCTACAGCTTCGTTTGGAGTTGCGGAAGATTGGTTAGCCAATGATAGATGTGACCGAGTGGTCATTATTTCTGCAGATGATGTTACAGGTAACGATTTGTGGGAATGGATCGGTTCAGGTTTCGCAGCTAGTGGAGCAGCAGCAACTAGCAATGTAGTTGAAGACACAGCTTTACCATTCGACCGTCGAAGAAATGGGCTAGTTATGGGAATGGGCGCTGCAGCATTCGTTGTCGAGAGGAAATCCGAATCTGATGCTAGAGGAGTTCAGCCAATGGCAGAATTACTTGGAACAAAAATCGCAAATTCTGCATTCCATGGAACCCGTCTAGATGTGGAACACGTTGCACATACTGTAGATGGTTTCATTTCAGAAATGGAGGAAAGATGGGGTCTAGATCGCCATAAGATGGCTCCAGAAACAGTATTCTTTTCACACGAAACATATACTCCTGCAAGGGGAGGTTCTGCTCAAGCAGAAGTCAAAGCATTGCGAGATACATTTGGAGCAAGTACCGACTCTCTTGTTATTGCAAATACCAAAGGTTTCACTGGACACCCGATGGGAGTTGGAATCGAAGATGCATCAATGTTCTACGGCTTGATGACTGGACGTATCCCTCCTATTGCTAATCATAAAGAAACAGACCCCGAACTTGGAAATCTAAAATTATCCAAAGGAGGAGAATATTCTAATCTGAAATTTGGAATTAGATTCGCAGCAGGGTTTGGTAGTCAAATTGGACTTTCATTGGTTCGTAAATACGAATTCAGTGGAGATAGAATCAATAAACAGAAATTGCTGAATTGGAATCAATCATTGGCAGGAACCAAGAATCTAGAATTAAGAGTTCTTCAGAATAAATTGGTAGCATATGTCGATGGAGATAACAACCTACATGGTGGTATTCAAGGGGACGAATATGCAGTTCCATCGCAAATTGATGAACAGGCTGCACCAACTATTGTTGAATCCACACCGGAACCGAAACCAGAACCAACACCCGAACCTGTACCAACAACTCCTGTCGCCACCCAGGCTCAACCAGTTTCGGGAGATACTACTCAAATTGTCATCGAAGTTGTAGTAAATCATACCGGATATCCTGCGGATTTCGTAGAATTAGACCAAGACCTTGAAGGAGAACTTGGTATTGATACAGTCAAACAAGCCGAGATAATGGCAGATATTAGAGAAAAGTTTGGATTACCAGTGGACGAAGATTTCGTACTCTCCGACTACCCAACACTCAACCACATGATTGGATATATTCACAAAATGCAAGGAGGAAGTCCCGCCCCTGCTCCAGTAAATACAGTGGTAGATGCACCGATTAAAGCAGTTGCTGAAGTGGTAGTTGAAGCACCTGTGCCTGCCCCTGCTGTTGCCCCAGTTACAACCGATAGTGGCGAAATCCAACCCAAATTGATTGGCGTTGTTGTCAAGCACACAGGCTATCCTGAAGACTTCATTGAGATGGACCAAGACCTAGAAGGAGAA
>NZFU01000004.1 GCA_002689345.1 Methanobacteriota archaeon
GTAGTCAACCTCACATCGAGGTTGTTGAGTTACGAGATTGTTCCGACGTGAAGAGAATCGACTTTGGAGGTAAATCTCTCTCAGCCTCACGAGATCTGATGATTTGGGGAGATTGGTCTGGCTCGATTCAAATGCACAGTTCAGTTCGTTCATTGACATATTCTGCGGATAGTTCCAATGCGTATGTTTCAATTGGATGCGGCCGAAGTAATATCGATCCCTTACTTAGAGTCGGTGAGAACGGACTCATTACGAATTCACTGGCTGAATTGATAGCCGGACAAGGTAATTTTGATGATTTACTATATCTTTGCGATGATTCAGCCCCCAAGCACGTTGAGATCGGCCTCACAGATGGTTTGCCATTTCGTCATCTAGGTATCTCAGGACACACATCAATAGAATCTCTCACAATCCATTGCATGGACGGAGGAGCACAGAGCATCGTCATTCACGATCTACCGAATCTCAAAACAATCCATATCAACGGGCAGACAAAGTTGCTTGATATTGATCATTGCCTATCTCTACACACTGTTCATGGTCAAGGCAACATGCTTCGCGCTAAGTCATTCGGCGGATGTGGTCTGACTATCGGTGGAATATGGACAGATGTTGATTCACCTCAAACCATTTATCGTCGCTCACCGAATTCACAAGAACTCCTCACTTGCTCGGACATTGCTTGGGTACACATTCCTGCACTAACGTATGAAAATCAAGTAATGTGGGCCGAATTGTTTGATCTTGACATATCACAAGTGATGGAAGGTATCCCGCTTCAAACCATGATTGAGACATTGGAGGATCAAGGTGACGATTTTTACGAAAGCATCGAAGATTGGACACTTTGGCTGATTAATCCAAGCGAACAATACATCGCCATGCGATTGTTGACTGCGCTTTGCCTACGCGGGATGCGCAAGGAATTGGTCTGGAAGGTGCGAGATAATATTCTTTCATCTAACAAAAAATTCTACAATGCTTCTAGAGGAGATGCAGGAATTATGCAACGATTCTCTCGCACAAAGAGTGGATTGAAGAACTGGTTTGATATCCAACCATTTGACATTTCTAAATCCCGGAATACTCGTTTTGGGCTTGGCCTGGATAGTTGGTCAACCCCATCTTCAAGCGTTCTCCCAATTGATCGGTTGGATATCGAGATTTGGCTTGAAACGGGTGGGGTGGGTGTCAAATCAAACCCATTGACGACGCAAGATGTGATTAATCGGTATCGTACAGATGGCATGTCGACATTTATCGACGCAGTTCTTCAACTCAGAGACCCCAGCGAAGCTCGAAACCGTCAGGAAGATCTTATCGATAACATGTTCATTCATCTACGCAACAGTCATTATGGGAATTTGTTCGATCAAATCGCAAAGATGCTAGTTGAATATGGAGTTGACAAAATTCCCGAAGTTGTCGATCGATTCATAGATGCACTTCTGAATTCCAACGTCCGAGAACGGGCCATGATTGCTGTAGCAGCTGCACTCATGCAACATGTTGATGACATCAGATTACAATCATTGATGACGACCCATAGGTCTTCACCAGACATTGGTCGAGCCGAGGCGAAGACACTCCACGCCTTGTCTCTAGCCGGGAGGCGAGCCTACACACAAGGCCGCATCCCACCTTTGGAGTGGCCAGCAATAGAAAATTGGAGGAATATACATGAGCAGTGAAAACGTAGCAAACAAGACAAGCCAGACAAAAATTGGAGACGCGCAGGAGATTCTGCGACATCATTTGGAATGCCTATGGGCTGATCCTGCAAAGGCAGGGGACTTGCCCCCACTCATGATGTGGGGTCCACCTGGTATCGGAAAGAGCACGATCATTCGGGAGTTGACGGAAGAATTGGACATTGGTTTCATCGATGTGCGTCTCGCACAACGTGAACCTGTGGACATTCGTGGTTTGCCAGTTCCACGAGATGACCGCCAAGGCGTTGACTGGATTATTGCCAGTGAATGGCCACGTGAAAGCCAGGAAGGTTTCAAGACCCGAGGGATCATTCTCTTCGACGAGATTACCGCCGCAGATCCATCTCTACAAGTTGCAGCTTACGAGTTAATTCTCGATCGTCGTCTCGGAACTCTCTACAATGTTCCAGAAGGTTGGTACATTGTTGCCGCGGGTAACCGCACAAAGGATGGTGCGGTCGCTCGAGCTATGTCGAGTGCACTGGCCAATCGGTTCTGCCATCTCGAATTGGCTGAGGACTCCAAGGGTTGGGTCGAGTGGGGTTGGAAGAATGGCATTCATCCGTCTGTTCTCGGTTTCATTCGCTTCCGTCCAGACTTGCTGCTCAACATGACTGGCAATCGAGAGCGAGGTTGGCCAAGCCCCCGGACATGGGCCCGTGTTAGTCTAGAAATGCAGTTGGCCGAGACCACAGGTCTCAGCGAACGCGCTCTTTCGCATATTATTGAGGGTCTGATTGGTGTCGGTGCCTCCATCGAATTCCAGGGTTTCAGGAATTGGGCAGATAAGTTGCCCGATATCGAAGGAATTCTTCGCGGTGACGAGAAGATAACCATTCCAGAACGTTCAGATCAGCGCTACGCTTTGATTTCAGCACTGGTGACCCACATCCTTGAGGAGCCTGATATTGGTGTCATCATGAATGGCATCTTTGACGTTCTTCTTGCCTTTACCAACGATTGGTGTCAAGTGGCCTACCACGACATACAATTGACTTTGACAGCCCGAGGCCGTTTGAAGGATCTGACCCTCCTGACAACCCACCCTCGGCATGAGGATTTGGAAGAGAAAATCCTTGGGGAAATCCCAGAATCGGAGGGCTGAAAATGAGTGATTCCGATGACGAGTTGCCACCAATAAAGGTGGCTGCCCCCACAGAGGCGGACAAAGCGGAGAAGGCGCATGTGCTGAAATTGTGGGAAGAGGATCGGATGACCCTCTTGACCTGGCGCCCGTTCATTGGGATTCTTGCGATGCATCTGGACTTGATTCCTGTGGTCGATCATCGTTGTCAGACCGCTTCCACTGATGGTCGCCGAATTTTCTTCAATCCATATTTCATTGGGAGTTTAACACCGGATGAGAGGATATCCATTCTCGCCCACGAAATTTGGCACTGTGGCCTACTTCATTTCAGTCGAGAGATTGGCCGAATCGACGAACACAAGATGTGGAATTATGCCATTGATCATGAGGTCAACGCACTACTAACCCAAGACGGATTCAAATTGCCCGAAGGCAGTATCCTGTACCGGGACCACGTGGGCAAATCCGCTGAACAGATTTTCGATCTCATCGCATCTGGTGAGCTTCCTATGGAGGGGATGCAGATTGACGAACACTATGTCGGACGTCCCAGTGATTATGATTGGGATGAACCCGAAGGATCCGAAGGCGATGCCCCTTGTCAACAAGGAAACCCCCTCATGGATTTTGATGAGGGCGAACTCGTCTCAGTCAAGGTCGATTCAGCTTTCATACCACGTCGCTCTGACGACGTCTGGAAGGAATGGAGAGCCAATCTCAAAGAAGCCGCTCAGCGATGCAGTGGTCGAGGGGTTGATTTCGGTGGTTACTCATGGGCTATCGATGACCTGCTTGAGCCAAGAATCCATTGGAAGGAATTACTCCGCCAGTTCATCACACCCGTTCTCGGTAGTGCACGCCAATGGCTACCGCCGAATCGCCGTTTTGTTACTCAGGGTCTGTATCTTCCCTCTCGTCGACACGACGAGGAGCTCAAGATTGTCATCGCCATCGATACGAGCGGTAGCACGATGGGGCCGATCATTCAGGATTTCATCTCTGAAGTGGATTCGATTATGCGCTCGTTTGGGGCATTTGAGTTAACGATCATTCAGGCAGACATGAGGATTTGCGATGTTGAGAAATATACGCATGAGCAACCATTTATCGCTGAAAATTTCCAAATCTTTGGAGGCGGTGGGACGGATTTGTACCCGCCATTCCAGTGGGTTGAGAGCAACATGCCTGAACGACCCAAGGCTTTGCTTTACATGACCGATGGTGATGGCCCAGCGCCTGTAGAAAGTCCCGGATACCCAGTGTTGTGGGTGCTGAACGATGTTGGCAAGACCCCGGCCGACTGGGGCACAACTATTCGAATCGAGGATTGATTCCATGGATACAATTACTGTCGGGCCGATTGCCATAATTTTGTTAGTATTTACCATCACATTTCCATACCCACTCGGTAGAAATGATGATATCAAGTCCAATCATATCCCTGAATCAATGTTTGACGTAGTTCTTGCGATGATTGGTGATTCTCCCGCACCTTCTCTTGCTCTTGTCAACTCAAATATATCGAAGGAATACATCTTTTTCTGCACCACAGAGATGGAAGAAAATGCGATGTTATTGGAAAAATATTTGGGAAAAAAATCTCCCGGATTATCATTTGAAATACATCCTATCCCATCCATGAATGATCCCACTGGAATTATTCTTTCTGCAAAAAATTTCGTGTATGATTTGAATCAAGATGTTCACGCAGCAATTTTTCTGACATCGGGAGCTAAACAGGTAACACTACCATTCTACATCCACGCACCATACTTGACTACAATTTCCTTGAAAGAAGGTAGAGAGGCCAACCAGCCCCCCTCCTTCTTGCTGATTCAAGAACCAAATGGTCCCGAAAGAGTTGTGGAAACCTCAACCACATTTGAAGAAATATTGGCAATTCGAGGATGGAGCATGCATCCTACAGAACCCATTGGTTTGGTTAAAGGCGATCAACATCTAGGTAAAATCAATGCTCAATACAACGAAAAATCAGGGCGAATTACCTTTTTCGTAGATTCGTATTCTAAACTTAATTCCGTAACCAAACCAATCCCCAAGAAGAAGCAAAAGAAAATTCAATCATATGATCATGATTTAATTGGCCAATTGGTGATGCTTTCGAAATCATTTGGTAGAAACGGAGCAATATACTCAATTCGTGGTGATTTAGGTAAAAGAATCCGAAATGTTCTACCATATTTCATTCGGCACGAGAGAGATTTCAATGAAGAGGAAGAGTGATTTCAATGAGTGCTAAATCTCGTCTAATAACAATCTTCAATGCAAACGACCCTACACCCACAGCTCGCACTCTTCGAAATACAGAATGGGACGAAGCGCACGTTTTGATTGTGGGTGGAGGCAGATACCGCCCTCATCAGAAGAATAATTTGAGACGGTTGAAGTCTTGGGCAAGCGGCACATCTCGACACTATTCGAAGGTAGAAGGAGACAGTTGGCCTGATGCAATCTGGAAGGATGAATGGAACTGGACCCCAATATCGACTGAAAATATCGATTATTGTGATATTTCAGAGATCGTTTCAGATCTCTTCGATATCCAAGATGGAGACACAATTGATTTGACATCAGGAACCAAAGAAATGACTGCTGACTTAATCCGATTGGCCAATGCGTCCGAGAAGAATGTGGTATTTTTGATTCAAACTCGTTCCGGCCACACTCTGAATTTATCAACAGGCGAACTTCAACAAAATAGTAACGATCTATCAGCAAGGGAACGAATTTGGCTATCCTCGGGATACATCGTTGACTTTCCTGGAGTGGGGAATGCTGATTATGGTAAGATTTGGGAAGCTTCCAAAAAAATGCAAGAGGTGAGCAACTCCCCCTCGTCTAGATTGGACAGATCGGACGCCATCGGTTTGGGAGATCCAATTACCAAAATTATCCCTGTTGTTGAAGAGATCATTCCCAAACTCGGAGGGAACAAAAAACAACATCAACTTAAGGATTTGAATTCGGGGTTCTGGCTTGAGCATACCTCTGCCCACTTACTTGCAACCTGGCCAGATGTTGTTGATTGTTACATAGGCCCTCGTTTAATCAACCCATCATTCAATGAGTCCCTTGGTGTTGCATTATTCACCATATTTCATAATTTGAAAGTGAGAAAGAGATTCCCCCCAGGTCTTTTCAAACAAACTCGAACAAAAGAAGAATATCTTGCATTGAAAGAATACCGAGAGAATTATTTCAGAGGTTCTGAACTTCCACCTGCTGCCTTACATTCTCTATTCCAATCCATTCATGCTGTGGAATTCGATTTCCTGGCTGTGACCAAAACCAGCTTCATAGTTGGGGAATGTAAGCACATGAACTGTGTTGATGCAGGAATGTTGGGTCGTTTGCTCTCTAACACTAAGGGCATGTTCCCTATACATTCGGTACCTGTTCTCGTATATTCTGGGCCAGAATGTATGCATGTATCCGGGGTTAATCTGATTTCATGGCCCCGTCTTTCAGATCCAACAATCCTTGATTTAATTCAAGAAGGAGAAGTCGAGAAATTGAGTTTTGAATTTACTCCAAGTGATAAAGAGAGCAAATCCTCGGTCAAAGTGGATTCAGATTCGGCCTTTGAACAGACTTCTCTTACCGGGACTCAGAAAGATTCGGTTATTGAGGGGTTGTTATCCAGTATCAAGTTTGCACCTCCGATGCGCTACAATCCTGAATTCATAAATTTGCTCAATCGTTTCGGTCTTACGGATACGCAAGGACTTCTTCGATATATCAATGAAAAATTCTCAGAAAAAATCGGCTTTACAATCAACACCTCCAAACATAATACAACTGAATGGATTGTGTGGAATGATGAAGAAGAGTAGGCGCGATGTGAGAGATTCGAACTTCCTCGCGCCGCTAAATTTCAATTATCGTTAGAAACGAAGAAGTTACAACAACAACATCTCTGCGAATGATGTGGACCCTACCAAACACGTCGAGGGTGAACGATTCCCGATTTCTACGGTGAGTCACAACAACTGCAAGTCATACATCCGTAGGTTTAGTCAAAAAAACAGAGATAGGAACTTGATTCTGTATTCAGACGGAAAGTTAGAGATGGCTGGAGAAGTTGATCTCCTAAAGCCAGGGGCTATGCAGGTGTTGGATGTCACTGAAGCAACCTCCATCGAATACAGCGGTGGTCGTTACAAGAAACGAATGTTGTACAAAATATTCAGTTTGCTCTCCCTTATTTCATCCTTCACGATTTTTATTATGGTCGTCTCGTGGTGTGAAGCAATATTCGATGGATATCCTCTAGAGAATGAATATCTGCTTACATTGGCTGCCCCAATTATATGGGTATCCTTTGATTTATTTAGAGGGGATTTAGCTTCTCCCGCTAGGATTCAGTACAATTTTTCAGATGGTGAATCGAAGGAAATTAATGGTGAACTACCAGATGGTATTTTACACACAGGCTCTCTTCTTTTCCTCATGTTTGGCTTGTTACTTGTGACAATTTTTGTCATGGACTGGGTGACAAAACGCACCCCTCTTATTGGTGATATATTCGGTTGGTCCTTGCTCGGTTTCATCGTGTATATTTTACTGCAATTATTGATTTTGATGTTCAGAGTTGATGGTGAAGTCGCCGGAATCGAATCCTTCGATGTCCCCGATGGTTTGACACACATGTACTTTGCAACCATGTCTTTACGAAGCAATTTACCCTTGATTCAAATTGAGAAGCAAATAACTTCAAGGGAGTTGGATGAAATTCGCGAGCGTTTACTTCGCCATGAAACCATCATATCTTCGGTCGTCTCAGCAAGCGACATTTTCGAAGCCCCCTCTCCCTCTCTTGGTGTATTGGCCATCCGTGTTTCGACTGAAACAATTATGCGTCATGCTTGTGACAATATCGGCATCACTTGGAAACCCAATGCAAGACCCACACTGGAATCCTACGTTCAGCGTTATGGTTCAAAGCAAGAACTCGATAGTCGTATTCGATCTTATCTTGAGAACATCCGAGAGATGGGTAACCGCGCCGCCCATGATTTCAATTTGGATTGGGGGGAATTCAAAATTTCTCTCGATCAGTTTTGTGAAATCGTCTCTTGGTATTCAGATAGTTTTGATTCTAAACATGAATCTGAATGATTACACCATGAGGCCGATATTGACCACAAGATTGGCAAGAATGACAGTTTTGTCTGAATTAGAGGCACCTATACTGCGGCAGCGATAGTTGGGTCAAAAGAACCTACAGTATCCCGATTCTTTACTCTAGTCACAATCAAAGCAATAGAATAATCTCTGATATCATATATTTGAAGACTGAAGTTGTAAATTATACCATCTCACGAGCCATACAACTTCCTCCCAGGACCAAGGAATATCATTAATCAAATGAGTCCAATTTGAATCATCCAGAGTTTGAGGTAATTGCACAGAGTCATCATTCTGAATGATTTCTGAAGAAGGGTTGAGGATAAAATTTCCAAATTTTGGTTGGAAATGTTTTTCTGTAAATTGCTCAATTAGGCCTTGAAATCGAGGTGGGCCATAACTATCATCTGGAGAATAGTTATCGACCATACCACGAATCATTTCGCTAACAGTTTGACTCAATTCTGGATCTGAATCTTTGGCTTTTCTATGCAAATCAACATAATTTTCCACAAAGAATGACATTGCATTCGTATCGCTGAGGTCTAATTTTTGCACTTCAGGATTCAAACTTATTTGCATCTTTTGAATTTCTGAATCACCATGCTTGTATTCCATTTTCATATCAACTAGTGGGCTCTGACTATCTATCTCAATGCTTATTCTTGAATCGATTTCCCAAGCATCATCTTCATCAGAAAATTCTTCAGTAAGCACATCATCAACAACAATTTTTTCCGAATTTAGAACTTCAATGTACAAAATATCATAATGATCAATCATCGTCAAATTTTTGCTGATTTCATAGTGAGGGGAAAGCAATCTTTCTTGATTTCCAGGGCAAAAGTGCGCCTGTGACGATAATAATTCTTTCAATTTTGATTGTGCTATCCATTCATCCTTTCCAGGGTATACATGGGCAGCAGTACATAGTTTGCAAATGAAGTAGATTCGAATGTAATTCTCATCATTATCCATTCTAATCCCACTTTGGCCATATCGGTGTTAAACCCAGGGGTCGATGTTGACCACATGATCGACCAAAACAATTCGACTGCCTGCAACATCTGCATTCTCACACGCCTTCTGCAACATTCTACGCATCCAACCCAACATGAACAAGTTCTGTAATCGGTCCAATTTCTGAATGAAGTTAGCAGGATCTCCACCCAAC
>NZFU01000005.1 GCA_002689345.1 Methanobacteriota archaeon
CCCATATTGTCAACTGGTGCATCAGTAATCAGTTTGGCACCAGATGGTTCATGGGTTGCTGTGCAGCGCAAATTTCCATCATATGTTGCATCAATTCTAACCATCATTTACCACCAAATTGAATATCATGGCCCATTCTATCTGCTTTGGTTTGCAGATAATCACGATTACCGATTCCGACTCCTACAATTAATGGTACCATTTCAACAACATTAATTCCGTATTCTTTGAGTTGTTTTGCCTTATCTGGATTGTTTGAAAGAAGACTTACATCAGTTACTCCTAATGCATCCAGCATAGTACTTGCAATTCTATAGTTTCGTGCATCACCAGGCAATCCAAGCATCAAATTAGCATCCAAAGTGTCTGCACCTTTATCCTGAAGATGGTAAGCTTGAATCTTAGCGTGAAGGCCAATTCCTCTACCTTCTTGTCTCAGATAGAGAACTACGCCCCATCCCTTCTCTGATATTGCTTTGAGTGCTGCATCCAATTGAGGTCCACAATCACAGCGTAGAGAACCAAAAGCATCTCCAGTAAGACATTCGGAGTGAACTCTCATCAGAACTGGATCTGGCCCTGACATATCTCCTAGAGAAAGAGCGACGTGATCAAAACCGCTTTCAGATTCATGGAATACACGGATATTGAAATCCCCATACTGCGTTGGAAGTTTTGCCTCGCTGGGAATCTCGTCGATACTCACTTTACCACCTCAATAATGTATCTGAATTCGCCTGCTGATTTGAGCACATCGATTAGATGATGACCCAGTCTGTCAACAAGTATTGGCATATCATGCATAGTTTCAGGGTCGTCAGCGATGACCATCAAAACATCACCAGTGGACAAATCTGTCAGTGCCTTTCTTGCTTGACTGACCGGTACTGGACAATAGTGGCCCAACACATCCAATTTGTGAGTCGGCTCCACAGATTAGGCGAAGGGATAGCCAACTTGAACCCTCCCACAAGTGAGACTTCATGAATGAAGTGAGTTATTGACCTACATGGCCGAGCAATCCAAGTCGCTTCCCGAGGAGGTCGAAGACCTATCTTGGGGTGAAGTTGGAAAGCTTGCTCAAAGTTATCTTAGAATACCAATGGCATTGATACTTGTTGAGATGTTCTATTGGTTTATCACTCAACCAACAAACACTCTAGGACTAATTCAAGAATCTGAAGCATGGATTTGGTATCAGTTAACTGAACTGATTTATGGGTCAGGTTCTGCAACACTTTCTGAATACAATGGCTGGACAACTTTAGTGACATTACACCATGAAGATTTCTGGGCCGACCAAATCAGATTGTATGTCTCTGATGAATGCGCAGGAGTACATGAAATGCTATTCATTACAGTTCTAATAATGATGACATCCGGAGTACCTCAACGCTTGAGGATTAGGAGCGCTTTAGTGGCGTGTGGAATTGTCTATGTATTGAACATTGTAAGATTACTAATGCTTTACCCAATGGCATTATCTGGTTGTGCAGAAAATCCGAACCTCATGGGTTGTGAACAGCCAATGCATGATTTCCATGCATTTGTCTATCAATGGGGTTTCCTAATTGTGTTAATTCTAATGTGGCTTGCATGGTTCAAGTGGGTCAATGCTGGAGATCATATTCGTAAAGAGAGAGAGGCGAGTAAAGGGAAATGGAAGTTCATCTATCGAAACAATTGGACGAATATGCACATAGCGGTTCTAATGGCATCGGTTTTACTAATTCTAGGAGCATTCGCAAATGTCTGGCTAGATGATGAGGCTATGGAAGCAAAAGAGACTGTTGACATGTGCGAATTTTATTCAAGCGTAACAGGAACTTGTGGTGAAGCAAATGATGTTTGGTCTCAAGAAATTCAAACCTCGTGGTCGCTTGCAACATTGGGTATGCTGGGACTTGCAGGCACTGTAGTAACAATTGATAGACCAAAATCTGAGCAATCTAAAATTGACTTAATTGAATCGGCAGCAATGCTTGCTAAAAATAGCGAAGAAGAATAATCAAGATTCGATTATTGATGCTGAGATATCCTTTGAGTTTAGCGAACGAACAGCAAGTGATGCATGCTTGTTGTGTACTTCGACAACTGTGTGGTCACTATTGATTACAATGTCACCCACTGCCAATTCAGAGCAATTTAGTGAAGTCGTAATTTCTTCAACGATTGCAAATTTGGACATGGATATTGTTCCTAACTTGATTGGAACCATTCCAAAGACATCTGCTGCTTCAGCATTATCTTCTTGCTTCTTCACAGGGTCTCTATTGATACCATCAGGTAACTCTGGAGCCTCGGAAGAAATGATATCAAGTGAATGAGTTGCAATAATCTTGTTCAATTGAGGAATGTCATCTCTTCCTACCAGAACCCAAGCCTCACCCTTACGGCCAATACGTCCAGTACGACCGATGCGGTGAACATAATTGTCAACATCATCAGGAACATCATAATTGATTACCAAAGTAATTCCATCAACATCGATACCTCTGGCTGCAACATCTGTTGCTATTACCACTCTGGAGTTACCTTCTTTAAAATTGGAAATGATTTTCTCTCTTTGGTTTTGAGACATATCTCCATGGAGTCCTTCAACATCGAAACGGTGTTTCTTCAATCTTTGAACCAATAAGTCAACCATTCTCTTTGTATTTGTGAAAATGATTGTCTGATCTTCCTCACTCATTCTAGCCAATAATCGGCCAACAACCCAAAGTTTGTTTGCTCGACCGATTCTTACGCTATATTGGTCGATTGGAGGAATGTCTAGCTTCTCAGTATTTGTTAATACGAAGTCAGGCTCATTCATGAATTCGTTTGCTGCATCAATTATTTCTTGAGGAAAAGTTGCTGAGAACAGAAGGGTTTGCTTTCTACCTGTCATTCTTTCAATGACCCACATAATATCTGGGAAGAATCCCATGTCAAGCATTCTGTCAGCCTCATCAAGAACGAAGAAACTCGGCTTCTCTAAATCGATATGTCCTCTTTCGGTCATATCCATCACACGACCAGGTGTACCAACGATAATGTCAACACCTGCTTTCAATGACCTTGCTTGCTTTTCTAGGTCAGTACCACCGTAAACGGTTTGAATATTCAATCCGGTTTCGCCTTGAATAGTTGACAACTCCTCAGCGACTTGATTTGCTAATTCACGAGTAGGTGTCAAAATTAGGGCCTGTAGTTCACCAGTAGGTTGGCAAGCATTCATTGTAGGAAGTCCAAAGGCAGCTGTTTTTCCAGACCCTGTTCGTGCCTGTCCAATTACATCTTTACCAGACAGTGCTAAAGGAACTGTTTCCTTTTGAACTTGGGTTGAAAATTCCCAGCCTATACTTACAAGTCCAGCTTGCAATTCATCTTTTAATTCCCAGTCGGAGAATGGAGTTTTTGTGAACATTTAGTCGCCTCAGTCCGTCCCTTCCCAAATTGGGCCACCGGGACGGGGAGTGACCCCCGTATCACGATCAGAAGTTTTCGCTGTCCTTAGCCTCAGCCTTGAGAACACCCATCCAATACTTGAATGCGTTTTCACGGTTGAGCGGCTTCTTCATCTGGCGAACATGCTCGAGAATGTACTGACGGAATTTGAGAGACTTGTTACGGTTTACACCTTTTGGCGTAACCCCGTCCCATAGGTCATTGAACTGCTTCTCTTTATCGTTGAATGGTTCCTCAGACATGAGTAGTACTCCTTAAGCGATTCGCCGACCGGCAACCCCCTCTTAACCATGTCGTGTCTTCTTCGCATCGTCCTCTGGAGGGGGAAGGTCTTCCAATCCCACGATTTGACCTTGAGATTCAGCAATTTCACGGTCGATTTTTGGAACGTTAGGAGCAGGAGCCAAGAAGGCGTTCTTTTGTGCCTCAGTACCTTCAATTTGTGCATCGAATGCCATCTGTTTGAGTTCTGCACGAATCTTTTCATCAGTTTCTTCACGCAATAATGCATTGCAATGGTTACGTAGAATTTCATCACCCATCAATCTCGGTAATATCTTGATACAAGCAAGACGGACACTAGCATGCTTGTGTGAACAACCTGCCATTACAAGATCCTTAGCACGGCCATTGTCGGTATCAAGAACTTCGATACAGCGTATGGCAGAAAGCATTACTTTGGAATCAGAATCTAATATTGCTCGTTCAGCAAGGATTGTTGCAATACGTTGTTCACGATGTGCCAGTGGAACAAGGCATTTTGAAGCCTGTCTTCGAGTTTCAACGTCTTCGTCATCCAAAGCCCATCCAATCAAATCCCATGCGGCTGCGCCACCTTTGGCCAGTACACGACGAAGTAATGCGGCTGCGCTTCTACGCAAATCCAATGAATCCTCTTGCATTAACTCATCAATATGATCACATGCAACTTCAGGCCAAGTTTGACATAGATCGCCAAGTCCTGCAAATGCAGCATTCCTACGATGTTTCAATTGATGCCTTAACTCAAATGACAGTGTACTTTCAGTGGCAGAGGGAAAGATTGGAGCTACATTCTTCAAACAATCGCTGGCGGCCATTCTAACCGTTTTATCACCATCATCTAACAATACAGAAAGATGGTCAAACAATTCATCAGGACATGTTTCTGCAACTGAAGGAAGAGCAAATAATGCAGCAATTTTCACATTAGGGTCATCATCCATCAAACAATCGACGAGTATAGTATGTCCTTCATGGGCAAGGACACCGGAAAGTTTGGACAAAGCTTTCACGCCATCCAAACGGCTCATGTGGTAGTCCTTTTCCTTCCAACCAACCCTATAAGTTTCAATTTCTCCAGTTGCTAGAGGGATCACTGCTTGCTGAGGAATAGCCATCCAAGGCCCCTCTTTCACATCGCTTTTCTTTGTCCTACGACGACTCGAACCAACGTTAATTGGACGTCCGGTCCGAGGGTCGCGGGCGATGTATTCACGTGACATTGCGAGCGGGGCATAACGTCGAGGGACATGAACCCTCCCCTTTTGGCAACTATCTTGTTTACACAATTATCAAACCCTCTACTCGCATACGGTTAGCATGCGCAGGGGATTTTGGGCCATCTCTATCACTCTGCTATTCCTATTACAATCATGGGCGTCAACAGCCTCAGTTTTGACAGATAGTACAAGATCTCAGTCATATCAAGAGGACCAATTATTCAATCAAACCGGATATTATCAAGATGGAGTTTACACCACAAATGATGGAGAGGTGCACGTAAATCGGCCTCATATCCAATGGTCTGTGCCCAATCAAGGATTAGCGAGCATTCGTACAGGTGCATGTTCGGTTGCAATAGATTCTATTGATGAAGTTTGGTTGTTGGGAGGCCGAAACGATCCAAATCCAACCCAATCGGGTGATGAGACTCCATCCAGTTTGATTGAAAAATTAAACAATGCTAACAAAACTTGGATGCCATCTGGAGTCAATATGCCATCTGCGCAACAATATTGTGAAGCGGAACTCGTTGGAAATTTGGTCATCGTTGTTGGAGACTGGTTTAGAAATTCAAACCCTGCTGAATACCCAACCGGTAGAGTACAAATCTACAATATAGCTAACAATTCATGGTCAAATGGGACTTCAATGCCTTCAACCCAAGAGCGAGGATTGGGAGGAATGGCTGAAGCAAATGGCTTCCTGTATTATGCAGGTGGTGTCCGAAGTCCAACAGCCAATGATGCTACCAATAAGACATACCGATATGACCCCGTCAGTGACCAATGGACAAGAATGGCCGATATGAATCAGGCTAGGGCCTCGTTTGAACTGATTAATTTCCATGGCCAATTATACGCCATAGGTGGATTTCAAGGAACTGCAACTTGGAATCGTCAATCTTTAGATTATGTTGAAAGGTATGACCCAGCAACCGATACCTGGACCAATTTATCAGCACTCCCAACCAAAATGTTTGGCTGGGGTGGTACAGTTCTGAATGATGAAATTGTTCTGGTAGGAGGGTATAATGGAGGCACTAAGAAATCAGTTTATCATTGGAATCCAGTAGAAGATACTTGGTCACAAGGTAACGATATCGGCTCCATAGGTCATTTTGATGTAGCTGTAGAAGAGATCAACGGAAGTATCGTTTGGGCATCGGGAGATATGTCAGCATACCCTTACAGTGCATGGTCACAATTATTCTCTGCAGATACTGAATATCAAAATCAAACCGCAAGTCATGCAGGGTGGGTAACTTCACCAATTATTGATTTGAGGCCTAACGTAAATGGACGTGCGACTCCAGTTCAACTGAATCTTCAAGGTAACAATACACCAGGTGGCATTTTAGGATTCCAATATCGGGCAAGTTCGGATTCAATCTCCTTAGCATCTAAGGGATGGATTGGAATAGATGGTACAATCAATTCAACATTCCCTGTAGGGGCTACTGATTTAGATTTAGATGATTATGCAGATTTTATTCAATACAGAATTAAAATGTTGGTCACTGATTTACCAAATTGGGATGAACCAGATTTGGATTCTATGTCGATAAGGGCAGAACATGCAGCCTTTATTTCGAGCATCCCATCTGTGCTCCACCCCCGAGCAGAAACTGTAAACATTCAAACAAGTCATGACATATTTACATCAGGCTCTATGTCCCTCAAACTTGCATCTTGTGATTCATCAGGTGCGATTACTGGACCATGGTCAAGTCTTTCACATGATGGAACAACATTTACAGAAACTGACACACAGGGTTTGTTTATTCAGAGTACAGGTGTAATAAATTCATCTCAACTAGGGGAATATCTCATCGATTGGTCGTTTGACTTGGGGGATTTAACTGGAATCACATATCTTTGTACTAGTGTTGAATCGATAGGAGAGAAGACAACTCAATTCACCCACACATCACCAACTCAAATCGATAATTTACTCGAAGTAAGAATTACCGACCTTGGTAACTTTGAACATGGAGATACTGTGACTGGTGGTATTCCGATAAATGTGGGACTCAATCATACATTCCCATCTTCTGGAATGACGCTTTCTAGTGGAGAAATACAAGCTAGAATAATCTTCGATATCAGAGTAAATGATCCAATGATGAACAACTTCACCAATTGGGTAAATGAGACCACGCCATGGACAGACCTCACAGTTGGTCAATCAGACATAATATCTTGGAACCTGCCAAGTGATGTATCTGGAATTGTGAACATCACACTCGAATCTAGAAGTGATCAATCATTCCAGATGCAAAGTGATGCAAATTCATCATGGTTGATTTTGGATAATGAAAACCCTGTTATTTTGTCTAGCACCCCAACATATGGAAGTTATCTAGATAGCATTGAGGATAGAGAGTTGTCCGTTTTAGTTGCCGATACCTCTGGTTTTATTGCTGAGGAAATGGAATTTGAAATATGGGTAGAAGGCCTTGATGATGCATCTGATGGTAGTTTCCCCGATGGTATTCCACAAGAGTCTGAGTACCGGGAATTAAATTTCACTCTCGAAAATAGTGGAAGCCTATGGTGGTTCAACTCTAGTCAATCCGACGATATGAATTTGGACCAACAATTTGTCTACATGCGTATTACTGGTACAGATTTAATTGGGAACTCTGCACTTAACAATACTATTTGGTGGAATACACGAGATGCTCAGAATGCTGTGATTAAAACAATCTCTAACGATGACATTGTACAAAATTGGGAAGTATCTAGAGATGTGAATTGGGATCTCACAATTAGTGATGGAAATCGTATTTCAGATATCATGTCGATTAAAATCGAATTAGGTGAGGATTCCGAATTCGGGATACATTATGATGTGGCTAACTCGTTATGCTTAGCTCAAGACTCTAGAATCGATTCTGACAAAACAACCTGTAGCCATACATATGATGGTGACGACCTGATATTTTCTGTCACCTTATTCGCAGGTTGGGAAGTCGACCGTTCACAATTGAATGAAGGGATTGTTGAAGTTTTCATTACAGATATTGATGGAATCAGTAAAACAACATACCAAAACTTGTGGATATTTTCTCAAGATTTTGATTTTATTATCGATGACATTAGTGACGTCACCGGTCTGATAAATGGTACGATTACCAATCAAAGTGTAGTTATTATTGGAGAGGATTTACAAGTTACTGGAAGTATTACACACCTACTTTCTGGATTGCCTTATGAGGGTGAATTGGCTGTAAATTGGTGGGGACTATTACAAGGTTCCAATTGGTTTGGTTCAGGAACTGTATTGGTAGAAAATGGTGTGATAAATGCAACCATAACAATGCCTAACTCGGGAGGAATTCTTGACATGAGCGTTGCTTTCTTAGACCCATGGGAAACTAGAACATTGGGTAGTATTGAAGTTCCTGTATTCATTGTTGATGCAGGAGCACCAATTATTTTGGAATCTAATTCTGAGGGATATTCACGCTACCATTTAGACAATATTGGTATTGGAGTGAAAATAGTCGAAGAAGTTGCATGGACTAAGGAGTTGAGCCTAACTTGTCAAGTAATTTCGACCGAAGTCGAATGGCCAGCAATCACAACTTCGATGATTCCTACAAATGAATTCCAAGGGAAAACATTGTTTTCATTCACATTCGATTTTTCACAACAAGGTGACCCTTCACTGCTATCTCCTGAATCCCGTATAGATTGCTGGGCGTCCGGTATTGATGATGCTGGTTGGGAGTTGATCAGTTCTACCGAAATACCACTTAGCGACCCGTGGTTAACACTTCCATTGTCCGAAGTTGGTCCAAATATAGAATTGGTTGATGTCAAAATCGATGGAGTATCTGAGCCTGGAAAAGAGATTAGAGCTGAGGTTTCGGTGAAGAACTCTGGTGAAAGTTTACAAGATTCATTCAACATTACTGTCTACACAATTAGTGGCGAGGAAAAGACATTGGTAGGAAGATATTCTCAATCCCAAATATCTAGTGGTCAAGGAATTGTTAAGCGAGTTTCAATAACTGTTCCTGAGGGGGATTGGACATTGCTAGTAATGGTTGATGAGGACCAAAGGATATGGGAATTGAACGAAGAAGATAACTCGTTTTCTAAAGATTATACCGCTCCTGAAGAATTCAATACTATGCTATATGTTGGTGGAGGTTTAGGCGTAGTAGGATTGCTAGCAGCTGTATTTATTCTGAAAAGAAGATCCTCAGATGAGATGTCTGAAGCCAAAAATTTGCCTAACTTGGATGATTTACCAAGATCTGGGCCACCAAAGAGTTCCCAAAGAAAGAATGGACCACCACCATCCAAACCGAAGAAAGGACCACCGCCTGCAAAGGCAAAGCCACCTAATGTGGATGTAAATGAGCCTGCAAAGGACATATCTGATGCGATGGCTAAACTGTCATTGGATTCTTTGCCAGGAGATAATACTCAGGTTGAAAGTGTTGCTTCATATGAATTACTTCCAGGTGGTGGAGATTATGAGTACATTACAGAAGGAACATTCTATTCTGGAGAAGACATTGGTCGTTGGAAACTCGAAGATGATGGCTCATTTACTAAAATGGAGTGATTACAATGTCTGATGAAGTTGAAGACATTAAGCGAGTCCTAACAATTTGTTTTAGAACAGGAGGAGGTTTGTCTGCTGACGACCTTGAAAGAATTCTTTCTTTCGATATGGGATGGATGGATACAGAAACTGCCCATGATGCGATTCAAGCGTTGATTTTTGCAGGTTGGATAAAAGATGAGGATGGAACACTTTCTCCAAATTGTGACATTAGAGGAATAAAGGCACCACTAGGTTGGCAGCCGAGACCTTCACGATTAACCGACCCTGCTGTAAATGAGGTTCATGTGGCTGAAAAACCACCTCAACCTATTCCTTCTCAGCCTGTTATCAAGGCGAAGGTCGAAATCAAGGATTCCGACCCTAGAGCACGTATTGAAAAGAGATTGATCAGATACATTTCAAAACAGGCAGGATTGGATTCTGATGAGATACAGCGTAGAGCAGAAAGGAAAGTGGCCGCTTTACGGTATTGCACAATGTGGTTAGCACTTTGCCTAATCAGTAGAGAACAAAACTTGGAAATGAATGCGATTATCGATTCATTCACCGTTTGATGAATTACTCTCTGACATCAATAATAGAACTGGTAAAACCATTATCGACAACAGTAGTGAAAATGTTACTGTCAAAGCTGTTACTAATCCAAATTGCTGAACAACCGGCATTGGTGACAGTAAGAGTACAAGGAAACCAAGAGCGGTGGTGCCTGCCGACAAGATAAGGGCTACACCTGTAGTAGAGATAGTTTCTTCAAGTGCTTGCCAAACATCATCACATTTTTCTCTTTCAGACTCAAATCTACGCCACATGTGGATGACATAATCGATTCCAATCCCTAATGATAAGGCCGTAACCATAACTGTCAGCACATTCCACT
Source organism: Methanobacteriota archaeon (assembly GCA_002689345.1). Classification (GTDB taxonomy): domain Archaea; phylum Thermoplasmatota; class Poseidoniia; order Poseidoniales; family Poseidoniaceae; genus MGIIa-K1. The sequence continues at coordinate 10,394 of NZFU01000005.1, forward strand.
TCAATGAAAGTACTACCATTGAACCAACAACCCATAAGGTCGCTAGTACAACAGGCGTTAGAACAACAAGAGCAGGAACTGGCTTTCGAGTAAGGATTAGAAGTACAATAAATGATACACCAAACGAAATTGCTGTGGAAGATAGTTGTGAGGAGTTTAGGCCGTCCAAGACATTTTGCAATGCAACTAAATCTCCGGTGACATAGACGTTTGCAATACCTGATAATTCGCTACGAGTTTTTCCACTATCGCTTTCTTCTCCCAATTCATCTTCAAACCATTGAACTACTCTACTCGTATCGCTTGATGTCGAAGCATCAACACGAATTTCAATTCTGAGGTGAGTGATTTTCTCACCATCTAAATGAACAGTATGTGCTACACGTTCAGACCATGATTCGCCAGTAAAAGGGTCAGCGATTGAATCGTTTAGAGACAAACTTGCTAATGCTGCACCTAGGTCTAGTTCGCTTGCGCTTCTCTGCTTCAAATCTGAGTTGATGATGATCAGGCCATGACTTGTACCAAATTCTGCATCATTCTCCACCGCATCGAATAGTACCTTGTACACTCCTTCGTAAGAAGGACTAGAATCGCTTCCACCGCCTCCCCCTACAACGTCATGGTTAGCAGCAAGAGAGGAATGGAAAATACGCATTTGCCTCAATAGAACTGAATCAGAATCAATTTCATCGCCATCATTTGCAGGTTCCATTAGGACATAAACAACCTTCCAGCCAGCACTCTCATAACTTGTGTCCAAATCACTTCGCACTTCCATTATCTCCATGTCATCATCAAGGAAATCTGCCAAATCGAATTCTGTTTCAAGACCAATAGCGCCAACTATCGAAGCCCCTGAGATTAGTAGGGCTATGATAAAAATCATAGCAGGTTGGGTCTTTTGTAAATCTACTAACTTCTTGGATAGTCGAGGCATTCGGATTGGATCTGCAGGTTTCTCTGCAGTCTTGGAATCTAGTACCACGTGTAAGGCTCCAACCACAACTGTAGCATTAATGAATGCTGAAATTACACCTACCGCTAAGGCAATACCAAAGGTTTCTAGAGGAGGTAATGGAGAGATTATATTTGCCAAAAATGCTGCAACTGTTGTGATTACTGCTAGACCAAGTGGAGTGGATAATTTGGCGCATGCTGCAAGCCACGATTCGGAAGCATCCTCATTTTCTCCTCGAAACACATTATACCGTCTTTGCAGATGAATTGAGTAATCTATTCCCAGACCAAGCACTAATGGCGCAACAGCCACTTCTAATGCAGTAAATCTCGAACCTGAGAGATTGAGTAGACCATATGTCCAAATTAGAGCAAAGGAAAGTCCTACTAATGGAAATACGACTCCCTTCACACTTCTAAATGAAATTGCTAAGAGTACGACAACCACAAGAACTGCCAATAAAATCAGGGTTGCAAGATTATCAAAAGTCCCTTCATCTATGTCATGAGATATTAAATCCAGAGATGCGACTCCATAATTCAAATCTGAATCTTCGCTCAACTGATGGAATACATCCCTTAACTGGTCTTGCTTAATTTTACGTTCTTCACTAGAGAGGTTAGGATCTATTTCTAGAATCCATAGAGTAGATGATGCTGAAACATTTGCTGAACCTTCTTCTTTGTCACTTTCTATCCACAAGCAAATTTCAGTACCGTCAAAGTCCTTGTTCAACATTCCATCGAGAACAAATTGTGCTACCTCTTGTTGTTTGGAAACATCACCTGGACAATCAGATTCGTTTACATCGATCACCAAATTAAGCATCTCTTCCCATGATTCAACATCACTCAATGAAGTCCCATTCGCTTCCTCATCCAATGCTAATTGTAGTATTGATGGTGCCGTAATCCAATTCACTACAACGCCTTGCAGCAATTCACTTTCATTCATCACCTTATCCAAATGACTATCCATCAAATTAAGCGAGGCCATATCCAAGACGTTTCCACCATCATCTCTAGTCACATGGACAAACATTGGCCTTGTTTCATTCGAAAAATGTTCACTTATTCTCTCATGGGCGTCTGCAGATTCAGAATCTGGAGCGAAATCAGACAAATCGGTATGGAATGTAGGAGTGTCAACGAATGCTAAATCGACGACTAGCCCTGCTGTCAGAGCTACTGAAAGAATGAGAATTGGCCAAGAAAATTTGCGAAACCTAGCCGATTGGCCACGTAGCGCATCCTCGATTTGGAGTGAACTCACAATCTGCGGGGGCCCGATTCAGTACTAAAGCGAGAAGGGTCGAAATGTCATCATTAGTTCGATTATTCTACCCATCGCCTACGGCGATTTGAACCATTAGCGGCCAAAGGTTCATGAAGGCGAGGCTGGACGCCAGCACTGGTTACTATGCCAGTTAAGGTCCTCGCCCGCGACAAAAATGAACTCCGTGTCCGTTTTATTGGAGAGTCTCACACCTCCCTACAGATACTACGTGAAAGACTAAACAGCGACAAGGGAGTCGATTATGCTAATTATTTCCCAGGTCATCCTGATTTGGATGAGCCCGAGTTCTTTATTCGAACAAACAAGGGCGTAGACCCTGCTGATTTGTTAAAGAAACTCATTGGACATATCCAAGGGGATTTCTCCGGACTAAAACTTTGAGATGTGTAATACATGTCCGTTGAGGATAGTCTTGCCAATGCAATTGGCTTAACTGGATACGCAATTGATTCGCAAGGGATTGGTGGCGTTCTAAAAGCACGCGTCGCTGATTTCAGAGTTGAAGAGATTTCTACAAACATCAGTTTGGACCCTCGTGGACGCTTTACAGCGGCCAACATTACTCTAACCAATTGGGAAACAAATCGTTTCATCAACAAACTTGCTAAGGCGTGTGGGATTTCCCGAAATAGGATCTTCTTTGCAGGAACCAAAGATAAGCGAGCCGTCACTCGCCAAGTATTCATCATCGATGCGCCACAAAAAAAGGTAGCACAGGTCGAAATGCCTGATGTAGAAATCGAAATTATTGGTCGAACTCATCAGAAACTTGGATTTGGTAATCACAAAGGCAACCGATTCACTATAGTGGCCCGAGGATGTTGCCATCCAGATGGTAGCCCGATGACTGATTCAGAGGCTATGGAAAGAATTTCTAAAATCGAATCATCAATGGTAGAAAAATTAGGTTCGGGACTTTTCCCCAATTGGATAGGTCCACAGAGGTTTGGTGCTGGACGGCCAGTAACTCCAATTGTTGGTAGACATGTAATAACCAACGATTGGGAAGGTGCAGTGATGACTTACCTAAGTATGGAGGGTGATGAAAATGATGACGTGGCTAACTTCAGAAAACACATTCGTGAAAATGGAATTACCGAAGAGGCGTTGGAAATCATACCTCACTGGTTAGGATTTGAGAGAGATATGCTAAGGCATATGCTTGCAAATCCAGATGATTGGGTTGGAGCATTTCGTAGATTACCGAATAATTTGCAATTGATGACCGTGCATTCACTACAATCCGTTGCATTCAACAAGACCATTAAGGCACGTATTGAGAACAAAATCTCTCTATCTACCCCAATAGAGGGAGATATAGTCGGTAGAATTGATGACAATGGACAACTAGAAACATCTTCGATGGTAGTTGTAGAAGATAGAACACTTTCCAGAATATCAAGAAATTGTCAGCTTGGAAGATTGGCGATTACTGGCCAATTACCAGGCTCAAGAATGGATAAAACCCAAGGTGGATTTGGGCAGATTGAACAGGATGTCTTACTTGATATGGGTCTGGATAAGACTACTTGGAAAGTCGAGAAGATTGGAAGACTAACCACCAAAGGAACTCGAAGGCCTCTAGTTACTACATTTAGCGAATTCCAATATGAGCCGGTACCTATTGCTGGCGAGGAGACCATGGGTGAGAAATGGACTCAGGGTGTGCAAGATGGAGCTCTATGGCACCCAGAAGGTGCATGTATCAGATTTAGATTCATTCTTCCATCTGGAAGTTATGCAACGACTCTATTGAGAGAGTTTATGCGTTCGCCTCTTCATCAACTGTGACACTCATTCAGTGAATACCATGATGTTTCCGATAACTACATCATTTTCAGGAACATCACCCTTCTTAGTGATGTGCACTTCAACTTCACATTCATTGTTTATATCTTGACAATCACCTGTAATCGTGATGAAATGACCCGGCTCCCAATAATTGCTAGGTGTGTCCCAGTAACTACAAGAGGCACCAGTTTCATTTCCTTCGCCACAGGTTTGAGAAGGACCACCGTCTACTGTGATATTTACCACTACAAGATCCCATTCTAGGCTGGAGCCGCTGTCCATATTCACCTCGACTAGGTCTTGACTCCTTGGTGCGTCTTGACCCGAAAAGACATACAAATTGAGGCCGCTATCAGTGCTATTATCAGCAAGGTCGCCGACACAACCACTGAGCATCAATAGGGCAATCATCGGTATAGCAACAATAGAGCGGACATTAGCCATGCCAACTTCTAATCGCAACGGTAAATAATTCTTGTTGCACACAAAAGGTGGTTGTGTAAATTTCAAAGAAGGCCCATAGAAAGGACTTCTATTTCGCCAGTGCCTGGAATGGCACGCATATTTTCTTCGAAAATATCTGAAAGGCCAGATCCATCGTTCATTACAACATGGACTTGGATGAATTTGAGACCAAATGCAAGAGGCTTTGTCTCACACATTTGAACATCGTAAACATCATCTTTTAGTGCTAATATTTGTTCTGCGACATCATCTGCTGAAACATCATCAACATCAGAATCAGGCATTACTTTGTAGGTTAAGGCTACCATTCCCATAATAATCACCAATTTGGTTCAAGGACCCTGGAATCCGCATGTACAGGTGTAAGCAACACCTTGGTTACGGCAGCGTGGGCTGCGGCCAATTGGCTCACCACAAGCAGGGCAGGGAAATGTAGTGGATCCCTTGTCTACTAATGGGACTCCAGAAGAAGTGCATACGGTTGCTCGCTCAGACATGATATTACACCTCAGTGCAGCACGGCCACGACCTCTCCCTCTTTATCCTTGCGCGGAAAAATAAATCATCTATCCAATACCACTAGAGTGCCATTTCTACCTGTTGAAACAATTAATTCTCCATTTCTAGAACGGCACCACCCATCCTCTATTCGTATGATGTCGCCCGCTTTTACCTGTTTCACTTGATTATTCCAAAGTATAATTCCCACAATTCCCGTTTCATCTCTACCGCATGCAGCAGCCAAAGAACCGGTATAATTCGCAGAGTCGACCAGACGGCGCGGATACCTCCTCAAAACTACTAATTCGAGGCGCTTTACTTCTTGATTTGCAACCAAATCTGCAACCTTTTGCCTAACCGTTCTAGATTTCTTAAATTTCGATTGATTATTCATATTCGATAAAATCGAAATTACTCTGTCGTCTTTTGGCTGCGGGGAATCACCATTGGTTACCATGAATCAATCTGGATATACTCAATGGTATTCAATGATTCCTAGACGTATTATGAAAGTAAAGCCCTACTCCTCTGGAGTAGATTTCTTTCGGATGGTGAAAGTGGATTTTGCTGGTTCGACATCTTCCAATGGATCTGGGCCTCCTTTACGCCCTTCTAAAGCTGCTTCGAATGCAGGTCTAATGTGCCAATCAGGACCTCGCTTTGGAGTGTGGAATTTACAAACAAGATATACTTCAGAAGAAGAATTCCTACTAGCCATAGGTGAAAATCGTTTGACGGTTTGGAAATGTGGACGCACTAATTCAATCATCTCTTCAACGCCCACTCCTTGGAATAATTTAGTGACAAAATGACCACCATATTTCAGAATCGGAAGTGCAAAATCAAATACATCAGCCACCAACATCAAGGAAACCGCTTGGTCAATATCCCATTTGCCTGTAATATGTGGGGATATATCAGAGATAACCACATCGATTACTTCGGTATCTATTGAATCTAAAACGGCTTGCTGCGTGAATGGATCTGTAATATCTCCAACAAGTAAATTGGCACCTTCAACAGGGACACAGGACTTTAGGTCAATACCTACAACCTTACCTTTAGTTCCCACTAATTCAACCGCTACTTGGGCCCATCCACCAGGATGGCAACCAACATCCAAAACACTGTCTTCCAGTTTGATGATGCTGTGCCTCTCATCTATCTGTTTCAGTTTGAATGCAGAACGTGCACGATAGCCACTTGCTTTGGCTTGTTTACGCCAAGCATCTCTTTGATGATCCTGAACCCAACGGTCAACCACAGCACACCCTCCAACCTTTCGGGGAAGCATCCCCATGATAACTTCATGGACGAGTTACGACCGCAATTGTACAATGCGACACCTAATGTCAATACTCGTGATCGCATTGTGCCTTACCTCAACAACTACTGCGATTGCAGAAGAGAATGTTGAGCAGTATTGGCTCAAGCGTACAATTCTAGTCGAGGAACGAACCTCGATTTGGTGCCCGAGTTGTGCAGAAATAGACCCCGAACTGGCACTGGTTTCACAGTCACACGGCTCTCGTACTGCGATTATTGGATTACATATCGATGATGCCTTTGAAAATGATGCTAGTTTAGCACGCATATCCTATCAAATGCAAAGTGATGATACGCAATATGGAACTCCTACTTTCTTTGTAGATAGTGTGAAGACTGCAGAAGGTTATGATGCATGGAGTGATGTTCAGAAGAGAATTTTATCACAAGAGAATCAACGAGATAACCCTGAAGAATTGGCCATGAGTATTATTGATGATACAATTGAAATCCCCACTCCAGAATATGGACAGATAACCGTCATGGTCGTGGAGCATGGAAAACAGGTTCCTTCAGGAGTAGATAACCCTGGCGAAGACACTAGAGATCGTGTCTTGATCGGAATGAAAGTGGTTAACTCGACAGGAGATTATTCTGAATATGGAGAAATGGAATTACCTGAAACATGGTCCGTAATTATGGTTCATGAACCCGTAGAAGGTGGAGTTCCTTACGGAGTTGTGGAAATCTCAAACCAAGAATTTGATTCGAATGGAGATCAAAATCTATTGTTAATCGTCGCATTTTGTCTATTATTAGGTGGAATTTTGGTATTTATTCCTTCGAAAATATCCCTGAATACGGAAGAAGAGTAGTTTTATTTTGTCTTTTTAGGCACTTGATTTGCCGATTTTTTGACATTTTAGGGCGTAAAATGCACAAAACGACCAAACTTTTGATAAGGTTGGAGTTTAATGTATAATCATGGAACCGACACACGATGCTTCTGAAGATTGGGAAAACAAGAGTGTTAGATCATGGATGGTAGAATATACCGTCGAGGTCGATGAGGAAACACACCGCCATCTTACAATGATTAAGGCCAGTGATGTTAGTGATGTTCATCACTACCTACTTCGTGAACTACGTAAGATGTATCAAACAAGTGCTAAAGTGGACGTAACCGTTCATCGCATTGAGCCAGTAACGACAAATACCGATGCTTTGTACTTCGAAGGAATATATGCTCCTTAATTGGAAGTATAGGTAATCACAATGTTTTGACCGTCTGCTAAGATAAGATTCTGATAATCGGAGTTAACCTGGCCATCGACTGTCATTTCGACTACTCCATCTCTGTATTCGAAAATCCCTGTTTCATCGAAGTGCTTGCCCCATACATCGAAGAACACTTCCAATGGAACATCAACTTCTTGATGGCCTTCTACATGTATCTTGCCTGATGCATCATGAGTGTGAGTCATGTGCATACCTTCTGGGCAAGTTTGAGTATAGATTCCAGTGTTTTCTGGAATGGCGAATTCATCACCATCAATAATTATGGTTAGATAGGGGTGGAAATGCATTTCAACATCGTGATTTTCCAGGCACTCTTGGCCGTAAGGATGCATTTCATCAGCCGTATTACTCAATTCTAAGGCAGTAGTTTCTTTGTTATCGATTAAATCGATGACACCTTCATATTCCAAAAAACCAACCAAACAAGCAAGACAGACAGCGGTGAATATCATCCACCAACCGCCTTCTTCCAAGATCATTCCTCCTCTTGAGAGGATTCGTTTAACTCTACATTCCCAACTATCTCGCTTTTTATATCTCCAGATATTGCTGAATCGGAAATATTGTACGTGATATTATTTATCACAGTGCTCTGTTTTGATTCTTTAGACGTCTTCGATTTATCCTTTCTATTAGCCTTATTGGAACTTGTATTTTCGTCTGAGTTTTCTAAATCTTTAGAAATCTTAGGGGCGACATATCCACCGCGCTTACGGCGCTCACGGGTACTAGAATCCATTCCTGAAATTCCAGAATTCGCTACCGCCCATTCACTAGAGCCATACAGCGATGATAGCCTGAAGAATCCGATTGTTGCTACAACATGTGCGATGTGAGCTGTAGTACAGAATTGACAGATTTTGCCAATTTCATATTCAGCGTA
>NZFU01000006.1 GCA_002689345.1 Methanobacteriota archaeon
ACAAAGATTTCACTCCGTTCGAAGCGATTCGACACTATTCAGACCCGGTAGTTACCGTGGCTGTTGAACCAAAGAGCATGAAGGACCTTCCAAAATTCGTCGATGCTCTACGTTCTCTTGCAAAGTCTGATGCATCCCTTCAGGTTACTACTAACCAAGAAACCGGAGAAGCTCTTCTAGCAGGTATGGGAGAACTGCACTTGGAGATTACTGTTTTCCGTCTTGAAGAAGAACAAAACATCAAGGTAAAGGTTAGCCCACCAATTGTTGTTTACAGAGAATCTGTAGAAGGTAACAATAAAGGACGCTCATTCGAAGGTAAGTCACCTAACCGTCACAACAGATTCATGATTGAATGTGAACCACTATCACCAGAGGTAGTTGCTGCACTTCGTGATGGACACTTTGGAAACGGAACCGTACGCTCAGGTGATGCTAAGGAAATCGGAAGGAAATTCGGTGAATTAGGCATGGACAAAGACAAGATGCGCAAGATATATGCAATCAATGGAACTAATGTTCTAGTAAATGACACCAAGGGTATTCAAGGACTGCATGAAACTCGTGAATTGATTATCGAATCATTCAATGAAGTTTGTAAGAAAGGACCTGTGGCTGACGAACCAGTAATGGGAATGATGGTTAGACTAGTCGATGCAAAACTGCACGAAGATGCAATTCACCGTGGACCTGCACAGACAATTCCTGCAGTTCGTAACGCAATCAAGGGTGCAATGCTACGTGCTCGCACGGTATTGATGGAGCCTATGCAAAGGTCACACGTCAGCGTACCTAACGATTGGCTAGGACAAGTTACTCGTGAAATCACTAATAGACGTGGTATTATCGAAGATATGCCTTCAGAAGGAGAAGCTACAACTGTCATAGGAACTCTACCAGTTGCTGAAACATTCGGTTTCTCTAACGATATCCGTGCAGCATCTCAAGGACGTGCTGTTTGGAACTCTGAGAATATTGGATTCGAAATATTGCCACCACAATTGTTTGACAAGGTAGTTGGCGAAATCCGTACACGTAAGGGATTAAAGCCAGATCCAAACCCAGAATCATACTACTCAGATTGATTCTGAATAACAACTGTTATTCGAGACATGAGGTAATGTCTATGGGGGAACTTTTGGGTATTTTCATTTCCAACGGTGGTGTTCCCAAACTCGCTATAGATAGCGTACAAATTGGCATCAACGGTCTTGATGGTGACAATCAAAATGACAAGAAACATCACGGCGGGATACTGCGAGCAGTTTGTGTTTTAGAAAATAAACTTCTAACTAAATTGCAGCAAGAAGGTCATCCTATTGGCCCGGGAACTACCGGAGAGAATTTACTTGTTTCAGGATTTAATCTTGAAATTGGTAGTATATTTTCAATTGGAGAAGTCGAACTTGAAGTAGTATCTGCAGCATCTCCATGCAAGACGATTTCTGAATCGTTCACAAATAGTGATTTTAGTCGTATATCACACAAAAAATTTCCAGGAGAAACTCGATGGTATTGTCGAGTAATCAAAACAGGAATGGTCAAAATATCCTCTTGAGTTGATAATCGGTCAATTCACGAAGTGCCCTCAGTGCAGGGCTTTCAGGAATTTTATCAAGGCTGTCATGTGCTCTACGGTGATATGATTCTGCCTTTGTTCTAGCATAATCTATTGACCCTAAATCATGTAGTGCCTTGTGAGCAAGCATAACTTGGTCAGCAGTTACATCATCGCCCTTTCCTAGGACATCTAGCAAATCATCCTTTGATTGCGATGAAGGCTGTCTAAGAGCATGAATCACCATCAAGGTTCTCTTTCCTTGTGCGACATCACTACCACTAGGTTTTCCAAGCGTATCCGAGTCGGATAGAACATCGATCAAGTCATCCATTAACTGGAAACATAGACCTAATGCAAGTCCCCAATCGTGCATACATTGAATCGTATCTGAATCTGCACCTGCTAAGTGTGAACCTACCTCTGCACATGTAAGGAACATAGCAGCAGTTTTTCCATTAATCATCTCAATGTATTCCTCTTCAGAAACAACTTTTCTATCTTCGAATTCGATATCTAGTTGCTGTCCTTCACTACATTTTCGAACCATTCGGCCGATCCTCTTCACCAAAAATGGCAACAATTCTGGCTCAATTCCTTCAGCGACAGCCATCGCTTCGAAGGCAATAGCTAACATCGCATCTCCAGCATTAATCGCAGTAGGTAAATCATAGGCGATATGAACTGCAGGCCTTCCTCGACGAATATCGTCGTCGTCCATAATATCGTCATGGACCAATGTGAAATTATGAATTATTTCAATCGCCGCACCAACATCAAGTAGACCAGAATGTGTATCTCCAACCGCTTTAGCAACAAGCCAAGGTAAGGTTGCACGCAATCGCTTACCTCCTCCCTCAACAAGATGCATCATAGCTCCTGAAAGACGGTCCAATGTGGTGTGGGTCAGAGCCCTTTGAATACGGACTTCTACAAGTTCCTTAACTTCAGCAATACTGGTATTCAAATCAGCACCTGTAGCATTTGGAAGCATATGGGAAACATCTCCCATATCGTGAATCAAGTCATCTTCCTTTACACATCCAGGACGCCACCAGTCGTCATCCATCAGTCTAGCAGCAATACACCTGAACCAAGGTGCAACAATATTTTCTGAATCATCGGCAACGAGGAATTCCTCCAAATCTTCTTGACTTATCCATTTAATTTCACTAACCTCGTTGGGGTTTGGATTTACGTCAACATCAGCATGAATAACCAAGCAATGGTCGATTTCTCTCTCGATCCAATCTTCATCTTGGCGTGCTTGGTAACGCATTTTTGTGACAAATTGGAATTTATCAATCGGTATCTGTGAAGGGTTTATTCCTAATTCCTGCTCAAGCTTTCTAATCGCTGCACGCTTTACTCCCAATGCATTTTTCAGTTCCATTTCTTCTTCACTATGAAGTGGGTGTGAGCAACAAGAATTAGCCCAAACATCTGGGAAGGTAATCTTGTGCGAGGCTCTTCTCTGAAGGAGAAGTCTGCCTGAAGAATCGAATAGAAGCACACTAAATGCTCGATGAAATTTACCAACTTTATGGTGGCTATCAAGTTTAGAAATCGGCCCAATTACCTCGTCGCTTTCAGTTACTTGAATAACCGCTTCAGCCATCAATGACTCTTGAGTAGAATCGGTTCCATCCAATGCCATGGAAGCATCAGCCACCAATTGCATGGTCGGAACGTCTTCTATGCCATATGACGACATCTACTCACCAAATAGTGGGTTTCGCGTCCACTACATCAAGAGTTCCCTGAAATAATCCTAGTTCCAATGACAGATTCACCTAAAATTGCAGACAGAACACGTTGTGGAATTTCCCCATTTACAAGAACTACATCTACACCTTTTTCAGCCATCATAGCCCCTCTAGCAGCCTTTAGACCGATACCACCTGTGACATCTATTTCCGATGCATGCTCGCCTTCGAACTCAAGCCCTGGGTGCCAAATTTCAATCAAATCATCAGGGCCAGCCCGGCTAGGAGGTAGGCGAAGAATACCATCAACTCCACCAATTGCAAAAACCGCCCTCTCAACATCTGGTAATTCCGTAGCATAGCGAAGCATTATGTCGTCACCAGACAATATCCCAAATTCTGAATCATCATCATCGACTACATCACCATATACCACAGTTACATGGTCATGAACAGGTAATTCTCCTGAAAAGTCAGGACCTGTACCTCTAGCCCATTTGTGAGGAGGGTATGATTTTACAGAAAGGCCATGTGATTGTAGGGAATTGACTACTGATTGGTTAAGTTTAATCATGTCAGATCTTACTTCTTCGACTGCATCATCTTGTTCCGAGCCTTCAATCCTACCTTCTGATAAGCGGTATTTTTTGGCCTTCATATGACCAAATGAACCTGCACCATGTACAATAACCAACTTTTTTCCAGATTGTGAACACACTTTGGCTAGTTGATCGATAACGGTTTGATTGACGGTGCACAATTGGTCCTTGTGGGTAATCAAACCTCCTCCCCACTTGATGACAACAGTGCCGCCCATGATGATGCCACACAATTCGTACTAATGTGTGCATTGGATTTACATGGGAGTTTGAACAGGACCACATCATGTCAGAGTCTCCAAGCGTTGATGAGTTCATCCGCCACATGCAAGCAGAACTAGATGCCTGCGAAGAAATTGTGGATAAAGTTGAGCGCCAAAAAAGGCAATGGCAAATTGAATCATCACTACTACAGGCCATAGAATTCGCCGACCGTTTCAAGGAGTTAGCAAAATTAGGACAAAATCCAATGCAAATTGTAAATGCATTGACAATGCCTGATGCTTCAAATGCTAATGTTGCAAAACAAGTTATTGCAATTGCTGGAGGATTGTGTCCTTCATGTGGAATCGCTATGGAATCCGATCTTGATTTCTGTTCAAGTTGTGGAAATTACGTAGAGTAATCATTCCTCTTCCCAAGTCGCAATCATATCTTGAATGGATGGGTCGTCATTCTCAACATGATAGAGGTACTCAGCAGGCATCTCTTCACAAAGGAATACAGTTTTTCCAGCACGCCAAATGGTAAATCCATCAGCAACAGCTCTGGTAGTATCAATTTCCAGAATGGCTGGACGGCTAATTCTAACATGGCCTGCTTCCATTGCATTTGAGATAGTACGGGAAAGGTGGACATGATTTCTATCGCCAGCAGTGATTCCCAACTCCATATGTGTAGGAACAGTTTCCGGGTCACAAGGCCAATACAGTGCTTCAGGAATATCATCTGTTGGTAAATCCAATTCAAGTTCAATCGAATGACCGTAGGTTGCTCTAATCATTTCACCCTCAACTTGGTATCGTCCCTTCTCATCAGCATTTGCAATTGCCTCGAAGTGCCAGCCACGTAGCCAGTGGAAATGCCTGCGCTGTCCTTGTATAGCCTCAGATAGTTCTCGTGAGTTAACCCAACCGTTCAAATCCATCTCAACACCGAATTTTTCCGGTGCGTGCCTCAGCACTAGGGCAAGTATCCGACCTAGGCTATTGGATTCTCTATCTGACATAATGAACTTGCCTTCAGCATTGCATGTTGGGCAGTTCGTTCCGCTGAAATGGCCGTGGGCCCTGCATTGTCGCAGCATGATTATCATGCCGCCGACAATGGACGTGTTGTTGAACCTTGTGGACCGAGAGTTAGTTGAACCGTGAAGTAGTGGAGGTGTCATGGTCGATGTGGCAGTCGTCGGTGCGGGCCAAACAAAATTTGGCAATCATCCACTTGGATTAAAGGGTATGTGGGCCGAATCTGCAGAAAATGCATTCGCCACAATCGATGGAGATTTTGACCCTTCGATGGTCGATGAAGCATTCATTGGCTCAATCGCATTTGGAGGAGGGCAAATTGGAAACACAGCCGCTCTACTTACAGAGCATACCGGCATGGACAATATTCCTGTGCGCCGTGTAGAGAATGCATGTGCATCGTCTGGGTTTGCATTCAGAGATGCTTGGATGGCAATCAAGAGTGGCCAAGCAGATATTGTAGTTGCAGGCGGAATCGAAAAAATGAATGATTTGTCTCCTGAAAGGAAAAGATTCTGGCTAGGTGTCAGTGGTGATACTGAGTGGGAAAGATTGGCCGGCCTTACTTTCCCAGGAACTTATGCATTGATGGCGAGAAGACATTTTCATGAATTTGGAAGTGAGCATGATGATTTGGTCAATATTTCAGTAAAGAATCACATGCATGGTCTAGAAAATGAATATGCACATCTAAGAAAAGATGTATCCTTTGAAAAAGCACAGAATGGATTCATGGTTGCTGACCCTTTGACATTGTATGATTGCTGTCCGACATCAGATGGGGCATCTACAGTAATACTTGCAGCAGATCATATTGCTAAATCACTCAGTGAAGACCCTATATGGGTACTGGGTTCAGGAGCAGGCAGTGATAATTTAGCATTACATGACCGCCCTTCAATCACTCAACTGGTAGCAACACAGCGAGCTGCAGCAAGCGCATACAATCAAGCAGGAATTAGTGCGAAAGATATTGATTTGGCTGAGGTTCATGATTGTTTTACAATTGCCGAATTAATGGCTACCGAAGACCTAGGTTTTGCATCTCGTGGTGAAGGTGGTAAATTTGCAAGAGAAGGTAGAGGTCTGAGAAACCAAGGTGATGTTACAATCAATGCAAGTGGAGGTCTGAAATCAAAAGGTCATCCATTGGGTGCAACTGGTACTGGTCAGGTTGTTGAAGTATTCAAACAACTACGAGGCGAAGTAGAATCAAATCGTCAAGTAAATGACGCTTCGATTGGATTGACGCACAATGTTGGAGGTTCAGGAGCAACTTGTGCAGTCCATATTTTCGGGAGGGACTTGATATGAGTTCTAACCAGTGCATCGAATGGCAAGGGAATTTAGCATGCCTAAATCCAAATGGACTTGTGATTAAAAGCCGTCACACAATTGCGGGTAAACACGTTTTTGGACCAGACAGTGACAATACTACTCTGGCAATTAGTGGTCTAAATTTGCTGGTAGAAGAGAGTGAAATCGGTTCTGTTAAAATCGAAGGAGACATAGATTCTTTGGCTTTGCAAGCATGTGGTTACTCAATAGACGAAGAAGCAGAATGGACAATTTCATGTGATGATAATAATGCAAGTATTTCGATATCTAAAAATGATGTATTTGATTGGGATGTAGAAGGTGTCGAATTGGATTCGCAGTTTTATGATGACATCTGCGAAGCATGGAGTAAAGAGATGAATGCAGTAAGCCAAGGAGCATTCGTCTCTGAACAATCTTATCGTAGTGGAGCCGCTTCTAGAATGAATTTTTCAAGCCAACAATTAGGTGAGATCCGAATTTGGCCACCAAGAGAGATGGTTGGCGACCAAAGACCTCAACAGGCACCCCCGTTATCACAAAATGGAGTAATAGAATCTTGGACCAAACTTTCAGCCGGCGGGGCTCCTTCAGAATTTAGTCTGCGAGCACCACTACTCGATGGCATAGCGACTGTTTTTGTTAGAATGGATGATGGACCATGTGGAGTATTCCTAATTGCAGATGATGAAATGAAGCTACCAGAAATAGGTAATCGTGTAACATTTGCAGTAAGAAGGCTATATGCGCAAGATGGATTAATTCGTTATGGATTAAAGGCATTAATTTGTTAATGACTTTGCATAGTGTTCAAAAGCCATCATCATTGTGCCCCATCTATGGCAGAGTGGGGTTTCCGCAAAGGAAGAAGAGATGCCGCAGATAATCTAAGTGTAAACGAGGAAGGAGATTGTCCACGTTGTGGTGGAGAAAAGCAGCCATCAACTATGGCTGGCTACCTTACTTGTTCTCGCTGTCAATATGAATGGAAGGACCCAAATCACGTCGCACAAAAGAGAGGACCTCCAGACAACTACCGCAGAGATGCTGAATTAATTGAGGATTTCAAGCGTGAAATGCAAAGTGGTGACCTATCTAATGTCCTTGGTATCGAAAAGGGACTTTCTGGTGAACAAGAAGCTTCACTTCAACGTCTTGAAGATAAATGGATGAGTGGAATGAGTGGTCATTTCAATGCTGCAGCAGAAGAAAGAAAGCCACTAATGATTTCATTCGATGACAATGATAACCTTGTGGATACTACTATTGGAAGCATCACAATTGTTGCTAATGGTTTTGATGGAGGAGAAGAGGTTCGCTTAGAATATCCTGGCTTAGGAACTGAATTCTATGCCTATGATGAGGCCAGTGATACAGGATGGCGCAGAGGAAGAAGTGCAGAAGATACCGCACGTTCAATTACCAATGTGATCAACAGGTTCTCAAAATTGGTATATGCAAACCAAGATGGAGCCACGATTCTACTTGAATTGCGAAGTGAGCAATTGAATGCTGATTCATTAGTAATCTTCGTAGATGATCCTGGTGGCACAGATATTGTGGCAGAAAAATCAGGTGTTTCGATGGACCCAAGAGATATTCGAATGGTTGAGGACTACAGAATAGTAGTTCAAATTTGTCTAGCAGATGGAATAATTTCTCCCTCTGAAGACCAAATGCTCTGGGCTATGAGACAGCAATTAGGTATTGATGATCAACTTCACGTTCAAATTGTTCAGCAAATATTTGGCGATCATGCGCTCAAAGAATGTACAGGATGTGGCGAGATGGCTGAACTTTATGCTGACTATGCTGCATGGTACTGTCATTCATGTGAAAATTGGTGTTAGTGCGCTGATTTATAGATTATTTTTTTGTCCTATCTATATTTGATAGTATAGGCATTATTCATAAGGTGAGAGCCAATCGCACGAACAGGCGAGTTAATATGGCCGAAGAAGTACTTTACATTGGAATAGACCTTGGAACCTTCCGCTCTGTCATGGTGTCCAGCGATAGCCACGAAGAAGAAGAACTAACAGTAATTGGAACACCTAAAGATCCAATCGCACGTAACTTCCTCAAGAGAGATGTCCTATTTGGAGAAGAAGCACTGAAGAACAGACTTGCTCTTGATCTATTCAGACCTCTAGAACTTGGTGTAATCAAGGATACCCCTGAAGACCGTGAATACATTGCACACTTCATTACCCACTTGATTGGACTTTCAGACCCTGAAGACTACGACCGTGTTGTCGCTGTTATCGGAGCACCTGCTGAAGCAAGTCACGTTGACAAGACATCTATCTTTGACGCTGCTGCTGGTTCAGTCAACGCTGCTATGATTATCTCGGAGCCTTTCGCTGTAGCATATTCTCTTGATATGATTGAGCACACTCTAGTTATCGACATCGGTGCAGGTACAACTGACCTTTGCCGTGTATATGGAACAATTCCAGGACCTGGAGACCAGATGCACACAGGATATGCAGGAGATTATGTTGACAATCAGATTATTGTTGAAGTTCAGCGCAAGTACAACGGTGCTCAAATCACCAAAGATATGGCACGCCGCTGGAAGGAACAGCACTCTTTCGTATCTACATCAACACCAGATGACCCAATCATGGTCGATTTCTCCATTGAAGGTAAAGCTATGACTCTAGACATCACTGAATGTGTTCAGGCTGCATGTGAGTCTATTGTTGACCCAATCGTTGAGAATGTTAAGCAATTGATTGCAGACTCCAATCCTGAATTCCATGACCAATTCCGAAGGAATATGGTTCTTGCAGGTGGCGGATCGGGAATTAAGGGACTAGGTGCTCTTATCGAACGCAGACTTTCAGACATGGGCGATGTTAACGTACACGTAGTTGACGACCCAGTCAGACTAGGTGCTATGGGCGGTCTAAGACTGGCTATGGAAGTTCCAGAAGATATGTGGAAGAACCTAACTCTAGCAAGTCGCTGATTAGGGGAAATTCATTCCTCTTCACTTCTAAGCACTAGTGGCGAATCACAGTGTGGACAAGAGTCTTCATGTGAAAGTAGCATTGGATTTACTGCTAATACAGCTAGGCATGTAGGGCACGATGCAAGCATTTCCCCTCTAGCCAAGTGTGTATTTTCATCTTGTACCGAATAGCCGCTATAACCCATCTTGTAGACAGGATGGAAATGGATTCTGATAAAACGTGTTGATGAATAAATTGCCCAGATTAAAATTAGAATCATTAGTAGTGAACTTGATGATCCCGAAAATAGGTAATACAAATTAACAAGCAATATAAATGTGAAAATCAATGTTATCCCACCAATAATCATCGGTGCAAACCAATATGCCCATGCTGCTTTCTGCCTATAACCCATCCAAACAAATAGTGAAAATACACCAGGAACTGCCGCTATCATTGGATTTCCTGTGAATGCGTATATCAGCCATGCGAAAATCACTGAATCGATAATCAATACAAATGAAGTTCTGCTATGAAGTGCATCTATTGGGTTGGAATGAGTAGGTCCGGGTCTAGAACCTGCAAGAATCATCTCATCAGCGTCCGACATTGCTCCCCCCAAGGGTCATTTGTTGTTGAAACAACCGGCGAAGCCGTATTGAAGCAGTGGCTTGTGGCACAAACATGCGTGACACCGATGTCGAAGTCCGTGGCTCCTCTCTAAAGGGGCGCCATGTACTCTTAGGCGTGACTGGTGGAATCGCTGCAGTGGACACTGTTCGACTTGCTAGAGAGTTGCGTAGACATGGTGCTGAAGTGACTGTTATCATGACGCCATCTGCTCAAAAAGTAATCACGCCATTAGCAGTTAGATGGGCATCCCAGGGCGAAGTCATAACAGATTGGGATGGTGATCTATCCGGTCTTTCCAACTTTGATGCCGTACTGGTAACTCCTGCAACTCGAAACCTAATCGCTTCATTCATTCATGGTTTAATGAACGGCCCTCTATTGATGGCATTATCAGCAGCAAGAGGAAGAGGTTGTCCAATAATGATGGTTCCTTCCATGCATAATGACCTAGCGAAGGACCCGGTAACCGAAGATTTGGTCCTTCAGTGTGCCAAATCTGGAGTCAAAGTTCTGTGGGGCAACGAAGAAGAAGGTAAGAGAAAGAATCCTGGACACGAAGAAACTGTTGCGGTTCTATCTAATTTAATCAACAAAAATTCGACATCAGTCGTTGTAACTCTAGGAGCGACTAGAAGTGCAATCGATGATGTGCGCTACGTGCAAAACACATCCAGTGGCAAAACAGGTTATCTGATTGCTGACGATTTATTTAGACACGGCATGGATGTAACTTGTGTTAGTGGCGTAACTAGTGTGAGTAAGCCAAATTGGCTACCTTTGGACATTATATGCCCAGAACCAGACAAGATGCTAGGGGAATTGAAAGCATTGGCTAAGGATGACATTCAAGTTTGGATTCATGCGGCTGCTGTACTAGATTATGTAATTCCTGAACAGGTTGAAGGCAAGATTGCATCACTACAAGGAGATTTAGACATCCAATTATCTGAAGGGGCAAAACATATTCTTGAACTGAAGGATTTGTGCAAAGGTGCTACTAGGATTGGTTTCAAATTGGAAAGCGGAATCAAGCAGAAAGATTTGGTTCATCGTGCAGTAGCGCAAATCGAAACTTCAGGCATGACTGCTACCATCGCAAATCGTATCGAGGATTACGGCAAAGAAGACAAGCCAAGAGGCTGGCTTGTTGATTCTCATGGAGCACATTTCATTCTTGAGAGTGAATTGGATATGTGTACAGCTATCCGTTCTGTAATAGAAAACAATAGGTGATCTTGTGCGCCGCTTTGCCATTGTAGGAACTCGAGCAATGGCCAAGGGTAAGTTACCACTTAGTGACATGGCCGGAGGTGCGGGCAGAATGGATGTGCTAGTTAGGGCACTAATGTCTTCAATACTCACAAGTCATGGAATTAGAGAAGATGTAGAATTCACTATGATATTGCTAGGAGGGCCAGGTCCCGCTAGAAGAATCAAGTTTGTCTCCAATGAATTGAAAGGAGTTCATGCAGAAGAAAGAGCGGTTGGTGGCAAGATTGCAGCCGTCATCAAAGAGCCAATTCCTCCACGAGGACATTGGATTGAAAGAAGTCCTGGTATCTATGATGGAGGAGGAGATTTGGATATGACTTTAGATGATTGGGATTGCCCAATCATCAGACTTGATGCGGATTCTGATAATCTATATTCAGGAGTACTGCCGAGTGATTTTTCAATCGAAGACATAGGATTCATACTTGGAGATGATAAGCCACTAGACTGTGAAAGAGGAGTCCCTAGAAGCCTAGGAAGTTCATGGCTACAGGGACACACCTGTATCTCAATTGTTCACTTCCTTCTTGATGAAGGAGTTCAACTCAGTCTCTGAACCACTTTACGAGTGTACAAATGGTACCCATAGCGTCGTATACATGCACAAGGGCTCCCCTCGTGTATACTTCTCATCGAGACTACCCAAGTAGATACTGTGTAAGAAATACTAAACACTCGAGTATTGACCAAAGGATATGAGACGACTAAAACCGATGATTATTGTATTGCTAATGCTAACATCCGCTCTTGCTGGATGCGTTGATAAAGACCATCACGACGATGAGCCCGGCCTTCATCACCACGGCGATGAAGATTATCATCATCAGCATGAGGAGAACGATGAGACAGATCATGCTGAATCCGATAGACACCATTGTCATGATGATCAGAACGAACCCACGTCAGACTGCCCGTGACCATCTTCCCTAGGTCACTCTATTCGGAACTC
>NZFU01000007.1 GCA_002689345.1 Methanobacteriota archaeon
CTAAATCGTCCAAGTAATAGTGGTGCAGGAGCAGGTAGTAGAGAATATTGGTCCTTAGCCAAAGAGTACCATGCACGAGTGCAGGTTATGCGCCGACAATTTGGAGTTACAGAACACCCCCGGTTATTGCTTGAGAAGCAAGGTCGGGCTTTTTGAGATTGTAGTAAAACAAGCCTCATTTGGACATCTATCCGCGTGGCATTCAAGTAGTCAACAGTTTCCAAGGTAGGTCATGACCGGAGAAGGGATGACCTCTGTTAGTGTAAGTTACGAAGTTAGAAGGCAACTCAACACGTTGCGAACTATGGATGGGCACAAAAGTGTTGACGCGTTTATTACCGATCTTATCAGGGCTCACAAACTAGCGAAAATGAATGGTGAATTAGAATCCTTGCGAGCTCAAATGAAAGAGGTTGCAGATGTTAATGCAGAGCATTTGGTACAACGACTGAATCTTGCACCGTTCAAGGTCTGAGGTGCTCTAATGGATTGGAGACCTTCTGGCCACTTATTGTCCACTAGTGATTTGGTGCATGCTATTTTCGATGTCGATAGCGATGCTGGAAAATTACTTGTT
Source organism: Methanobacteriota archaeon (assembly GCA_002689345.1). Lineage (GTDB taxonomy): Archaea > Thermoplasmatota > Poseidoniia > Poseidoniales > Poseidoniaceae > MGIIa-K1. Next base: position 578 of record NZFU01000007.1, read on the forward strand.
AAAGCTACAATGGGAGAGGTTGAATTATTTGCAGCACCAAAAAGTTGGAATGCTATTCTTTGGTTGATAACTAATACTTTGAAAGCAGATGGCGCACCGATTTATTCTGGTTCCCAGTTGGGTGAATTAAAATCAAGCCTTCCAATAGTTTGGCGCGCTGATTGATTACTTTCCTTGCTTAGCAAGCCATTCTGCACCATACCATTTCCATTGGTCCATAGTCCAACCTTCTGGTAATCCTTCATCAGGAACCGGTGGCACTTCTGCTGGAGGCTCTTGTGAAGGTTCTACTGATTGCTCAGGTTGTGTGTCTTCAGATGAGGATTGTTCAGGCATTCCTGCTAATTCCTCTAGAGAAGAGTTTTCTTCCATCACTTCTAGATCCTCAGGAGAATCGCCGTCTGCTTTGATTTCTATGTCGTCAAAGCCACCGCCTAATTCATCACCATCATCACCAATATTCATTGGCTCAATATCATCATCCCAGTACTTGTCAGAATCAACGCCACCGACTGCTGAAAGTCCGGCTTTACCTTCTAATGCTTCAGTTTCAGCACTATTGTCATCAGATGCGAATGCAGCACCGTATGTTTTCACTAAGGCTCTGCGTCGACGGGCTTTTCCAATTCCTGCATAAATTAGTAAGAGTGCAATAATAGCTGCAAATCCTGCGCCAAGGAACGGCAAAATTTCAAGGGTCGATTCGAGATACTGGTTGCTGGAATCTTTCTCATTCTCTTCTGCTTCCAATGAAGTTCTCCAATCATAGTAATCATCAGCAGATTCACCTGCTGATTCTTTTCCTGAGAGATAGTTCTGATAGTCTGCATCTCTAACTCCCTGGCATACTTCGGAATTATCGCTCACATCAAGGGCACAATGATCTTTCTCATTCTGTACCAATTTGTTAGAATCATTGTAATCTTGACTAGCTCCTACTTTATCATCGTCTTCGTCGATATAATCTAGAGGGTCGTTCGGAAGGTCATCTCCAAAATCATAGAATCCATCTCCATCACTATCTATGCAGCCAAACTTTTCTTTGACTACGAAAGTTAGGGTAAGGGTTCCATCATCAGTAATCTCGGGGATGTAAGTGCTGGTAGAGTTCCCCCATTCAAGTGGACAAGCATCTGCTCTGAATCCTGACAAATTATCGCCATAACCATCGCCATCAGAATCAACCCATTGCGTGATATCTGATTTTGCAAAGTCGGCTCCGTCTTCCACAGTCCAATCATCTGTAGGGTCTGAGTATCCGTCTCTATCTGAATCCTTACAACCCATTCTATCAATTGTTGAACCTCCATTCACACTAGGGCAATCATCTCCTTCAAAGCCAGAAAGATTGTCTCCATAGCCATCACCATCACTATCTGACCATTGGGATGGAATAGTAGGGTATCTGTCTCCACCTAAGGCATTCGAATTATCTCCATAGCCATCGCCATCACTATCCATCCACTGATACGAATTGTTGATGAATGCATCAGAATCATTGCCATCGGGATTATCACCGTAGCCATCGCCATCACTATCTAACCATTGAGTCTCATCAAGCTTGAATGCATCCGAATTATTTCCATTTTCATTATCTCCAAATCCATCGCCATCTGTATCTTCAAATTGACTAGAATCGTATGGGAATGCATCATCGTTATCTGTGATTCCATCTCCATCGCTATCTAGATCGAATAACCTAACTTTTGAAGATGAAGAGAAAGAGGAGATGATGAATAATTCTCCGTTTGACCCAAAGACTCCCATCAATACTCTACCAGATGATGTGAATGATTCTTCTTCGGTGAATGTTTCACTATCAATAATGTGCAATTTACCATTTTGTACTCCAACCATTATTCTTCCATCATCTGCAATATTAATTGAAAGAATATTGTTGCTAGAAATTGAGGTTTGCTCCATATTCCAATTTGAAGGATTTTCACTAGAGAATTGATATCTAAATAAATCACCATTAGAACAACCGATGATTATATTTCCATTTCCATCATTAATTATCTTAGTCGGATAAGATGTAAAGTCGGACAAACTACCTTGAAGTACCCCTTCTTGAGTTGTTACTTTTACAAGATTGTCTCTTCCTCCAGTAACAATTCTATCATCAGAAATCATGGTTATTGCAGTAAGTGCAGTGTTATGGCTGGGTGTTGCTACTTGGGTCCATCCTTCGGAATTGTATTCTTTCGCTCTTCGCTCCCCACCATAAGAGGCAAACCACAAATCCCCTTCAGAATCCCATGTAACAAAATCTACTGGATTAGAAGTATTGTGAATGAATGAAACCATTTTCAGTTGAGTGTTCACAATGTATACTCCCTCGGAATGGGCTACTGCAACCTGTATTCCTGTTGAATCGGGGGTTGCTGAGTTTGCTGTGATATTTAATTCAAGAGACCATTGAGTAATCAACTCACCAGTTCCCCAGAAATGCTCAGAAAGATTGCCAGATGTTGTCAAGGTTAGCAATGTTGAGGATGAAGAAAATGATGTGTGAATAAATCGGCCTTCGATGGTATCGACTATTCCCGCATCTATGAGATTAGATTCTGCCTCAACATTTGGTATTGCAGGTAGCAATAGTATAGCAAGAAGGATTGCTAAGGTCTTCCTCATAGGTAGTGCGATGAATAGGTGCCCTATGAATGGCTCGGAGTGAAGCGTTTGATACAAATCACTGTTCGGCGTCGTCAGATTCGATGTTTAGAGTGGTGTTTGGCGAACTTACTGGATTGAGCTTTGTAATTGGCTTCAAGGTCGCAGTACTTTCTTTTTCAACCATTTCACCTGGCTTCATTCCGGGAGCAGATGCTGGAGGTGGTCCTCTCCTTTTGACTGGAGTAAGCACTTTCACAGTTACTGGCTTAAGTGTTGCAGTTTTTGTTTCGGTTACAACACCAAGTTTCTTGATTGGAATTAGTAATGCTGTTGCCTGTACTTCATCAAGTTCATCTTCCATAGCCTCATCTAGAGCATCTTGCATTGTATCGTCCAATGTATCTTCGACAGGCTCTATTTCGGGGGTTAATTCAGACTCAATGTCTGGCTCAAGTTGAGTGGTTTCAGTAGGTGTTATTTCAAGATCTGGAGTTTCTTGTTCTAAAATTCCTGCAATTTCTAATTTCGGTGCAGTTACTACTGTTTCAACTACCGGCTCTATTGCTGGAGATAGAATCTCAGGAGCACTAACTACTGATGGCTGTACTGGTTGTTGAACAAGTGGCTGTCTTACCACTTTATGTTGTATTGGCTGAGGTAAGTTTTCAACTCTTCCAGGTAGAATTGCTCCACCGATTGGAGCCTTTACTGGCCTAGCCATCGGTTGCGCTCCACTAAGTGATTTTGCAGCCGAACGAGGAGCCCTCATTCCAGCCAATCCCATCGAAGGAGTGTGTTGTGCTGCAGCTTGTGCCATTGCACCACGCATTTGACGGCCTGCATTTGCACCTAGTGCACTTGGTCTAGCACCTAATGCGCTCGGATCCATACTCATTTGAGGAGACTGTGCTTGAGTTCCTTTACCAGATATTGCCTGTAGCCAAGATTGGCGTTTTTCGACTCTACTGTCTTGTGATTTCAAGTTCTCAAACTCTGTTTGTTGTTCTGCAAGACGTGTTTCATCTGCATCGATTTCAGATTGTACCTTACCTTCAATAGACTCTCGCATCTTGACTTCTGCCATAGAACGGAAGTCATCCATTTGTTGAGTCAAAGAGGATAAGCGGTCTCTGATTTCAGCGCGCTTAACACCAAGTTGTGCTTCGATTTCTGCACGGATGTTTGCTTCACGCTTACGAACTTCAATGAGTGCCTTATTGCGCATGATCTCTTCACGCTTGTCGAGTTGCCTTTCGAGTTGAGTTGCCACTTCGTCTTCCTTGCGTGTTCTGAATTCTGCAAGACGGTCTTCCATTTCAGCTTCTAATTCTAGTACAGTCTCTTCCTTTAGCAGGTCGAGGTCTGTTTCATGAGTGATTCTTTCATTTCTTAGTCTGCCATCTATCTCAGACATTATTGCCTTGCGAGCAGCGGACTCTCTTGCTTGGAATTCTAGTTCTAAACGCTCAGACCAATCGGTTTTCTTCGAATCGTATCTATCGGATAGTTGATCGTGTAATTCTGCTTCTCTTTCATATCGGAAACGAGCAAGACGATTCTGAATTTCTGCTTCTCTAGCATTACGATATGCTGCAAACTCTTGATCCATTCTCGCTTCAAGTTCTGATTCTATTTCAGATTCTAATGAACGTGAGATATCATCTACGGCCTTGGAGAAGGTCAAATCATATTTTTCGCGTATACGGCTCTTTCTTTCAGACAATTTTTCTGTATGTCGTGATTCTAATTGCCTTTCAACTTCAACACGAAGTTCTTCTCTGCGGCGCGCAACTGCTAATTCCACGTCTTGACGCATTCTTTCTTCGAGTTCTTTTGTTTCTGACGATAAGCGAGTTTCCAATTCTTCCTGGATAGATGCTGCAATATCTTCTTCCAAGCGCAGACTACGCCTCTCATATTCAGCACGCATAGTTGCTTCTCTCTGTTTCAGACGTAGTTTGAGTTGTTGTTCCAATCTTGTACGGATTCCACGACGAAGAGATTCTTCTCGTTCAGCCAACTTTTGTGTTTGTACTTCTTCGAGTTTTTCCACTTCTCTAGATTCCATCTCATCGAAACGACTTTCCATTTCTTTCTGAATGGTTGATTCTAAGTCACGGATTTTTCGTTGGAGTGATTGGTTGAATTCAATTTCAAGTTTTTCTCTTTGGAATGATAATTTGCGACGGTGCTCTTCAGATAATTGCCCTTCTAGTTGAGTAATTACTGCTGTTCTATGGTCCTCAACTTTTCGATTTTGTTCAACCTCTAAAGATTCTTTTAGATTTAGAATCTCCCTTTCCAAACGCATCTCATGCATTTCCCTAAGTCGTATCTCTTCACGGGTTAGCGTCTCTGATTCTAATTGCGATAATTCATCTTCCATTTGAGTACGCAAGTCATTTTCAAAAGCACCGAGGGTCATTTCATGTTGGCGAGAAATATCGATTGCCATGTTATCTTGCATCAAAGAGATTCTTTCTGCTAATGCCTCTCGACGTAATTTGCTTTCACGACGCAGTTTAGCCCGTAATTTCTCTTCTTCTCTAAATCGAGAGCTTTGCATTAATGTCTGATCCAAAGATGGGGAAGGAGTAGACGTAAACTGAGCTCGTAACATTGAGAGGTCCATTTGGCTAGAATCGCCACCTCTTCTTAGTCCACTTTTTGTTCCTGACTTGCTTTCGCTAGCACTCATAGGATCCCCATCCATTTGTTGATGCCGTTCTCATGATAGATAAGGGGCGCGATACTTACCTCATCTCGCGAGGCGATTTATACGACGATTGATGCTTGCCACTATTCGTCTTCAGAAAATGTATTTTCAAGCTTAACAATATGAGGGCCTGCAACCACATATATCATTACTAATACCAACGAAATACCAAATAAGAACATTGTAAATGCAGTCCCAGATAAATCCGCTGCTGCATCTGTTTTTTGTGTAACAGACATTGCATGAATAACTGCAAATAATATCGCTGCAAATTGGATGACGGATAATCTTAGAGCAAAGCCTGATTTGAGTTTTGACATTTTCCTATCCGAAATCATCAAACTACCGCTGACCAATAAGATTGGAAGAATGATAAAATCAAGATAAGGATGCTCCCCCTCACCAAAACAATAGTCGCAACTCCATGTCGATAGATCAGGACCATACCCTGAAGATGGTTGTAACCAGATAAGTCCGGCTGCAGATAAAATTAGCATTGCATTTGCAGGGGAGGAAAGTCCGTAAAAATAAGACACATATCCGCCTTCATCATGTTGGAAACGTGCTAAACGTAGCATACCACATGCTATCATCCAACAGCATGCAATGGCTAAACTGATCGTCCATATTGGTGTCGCTTCCCCCCACCTTCCAAACATAGCGAAAACCATCAATGCAGGGGCAACACAAAAGGAAATACAGTCAGACATGATGTCCAAAGATCCACCAAGAAGTTGCTTCTTCGACCAACGTCGAGCAATTGGTCCATCGATAATATCTCCAAGTGCGGAAAGAAGAATGCATAACATTGCTGCCCAAATATAATCGGTCAATAATCCGCCGTCATAATACGGCTCAGACATATCATCAATCGCAAGTAGAAGGAAGAAAATTGCTAATGTTCCAAGAAGACCATTTACAATTGTGATATAGTCTGCTATACCCATCATCTTGTATGTAGTCTTCACGTCATCGCCTCAAAATTGAACTTTGAATTCTGTTTCACAAGCAGGGCAAGAAATCTCCCTTTCTCCTGGTCGCTTATTCATTCGGAGTTTACGTTCACAGGATGGGCAAGATATCTCTATCTTCGGCCTGTGAGGTTTGAGAACAAAGTGTGTTTGGCAAGAAGAACATTGTAGATTTGCAGGCCTTTTGCCTACTCCGCAAATTAGTACTTTAGAGCATTCTGGACAACTAACCTTTTCTTCACGCCATTTACGTCTAGTTCCTTCATGTTCAATCTTAACTTCTGATTTACACATAGAACAGGTGATTATTCCAAGCCCATTTGGCAATAGATTGTCACAACGTGGGCAAGACAAGTCCGGTGTTGCAATTCTCGACTCTATTCCGGGGATTTCCTCTTCCGTCATTTGATACCACCTTGTAATAATTAATTCTGAAATTCAATTTCTTCGCCCAGTAATTTCGAGATTCTCTAATGTAGCAGAATCGAGATTGATATTGGACCCAGATAATTGTGCTAACTCACGAAGCATTGTTCGTGCTGCTGCTTGAACTCTAGGGTTTGACAAATCGATTGACCCTAATGAATTATCACCAGATGTGGCACTACCGTCGCTAGGCAATGGAACTCTATCGATAACACACCACCAACGGGTACGTCCTTGGTCACGATGATTCATTACTAAACCAAGAGATTCTAACTTCCTCAAATGGTGATAAAGATTGTAGCGGTCTACGCCAACTATTTTCTGTAACTGAACTGTTGTATATTCATCTGCTTCTAAAAGGGCCACGTAAAGGGCGCGGCGGGTAGGATGCATCAAAGAAGTACTGACCGGGTCTGCATGAATTCTCGCCATCAGGTTCCACCGTTGATTTGTGCTTATCACCCATGAGGCTTGAAGGTAGCGTTTGATTCAATGTTAAGAAGATGAAAATAATGCCTTAAACGAATCAATGGTTCCAGTCCAAATCGATTGACCGATTTCAAGAATTAATTTGAGCGTTCCACCGCTACCTGAAAGGCGTGCTCCGTTGATAATCACCCCTATCACACTCAGTTCATGAACCAACACTCCAATTGCAAGACTTTCATTGATCCCCGCTAGTACCATGTATACTAAGACAAGTGTAACGGCCACAGAGTAGCCAATGTTCCAAACTAGAACTGAATGTGTCCGTTTTGCCAAAGTCACCAGTTCTGAAATCAACCTCGGGTCATCCCCTGGAATCAAGACATCAGCGGCATCTAAATTTGCTGATTCTCCTGTTCCAATTGCAATACCAATATCTGCTGCAGCCATAGCTGCAGCATCATTGAATCCATCGCCCACCATCATTGTAATGTGAGTAAGTGAGCGTTGCTGAACCCATTTTACCTTACCTTCAGGAGTCATTTCTCCTCTTGCAGATTCTTTTGGTAATCCAATACTAGTGGCTAGTGCATTAACCGCATCTTGGTTATCTCCAGATAGTATTTCGACATTCACGCCTTGGGCATAAAGAGACTTTACCAATTCGTCGGTTCCTTCCCTAAGGTCGTCATGAATGAATGTAAACAACGCCACTGGCTTGTCATCCTTCAGTAGTAGACTTGCCCCGTTTCCAAGTTTTAGAGCGTCTTCTAAAGCGGTCAATAATGTGCCAGATACCAATGATTTCTCAGCCCTTACAAACGACACATCTGCACCTTTTAGTTTAGCAGTGACTCCGTATTCTCCATCTGAAATTTGTGTAAGTTTCAATGGCTCAATCGATTCTTCTTCTGCCAAAGCGATAACTGCTTGGGCGTAAGGGTGGTTAGAAGATGCTTCTAATCCGGCTGCAAGTGCTATTGCTGAGTCTCTTCGACGGCCGCGTGCAAGAGTCATTTCCCCGATACGTGGCTTACCTGAAGTAAGTGTTCCAGTCTTGTCCAGCAATGCAAGGTTGACTTTTGATAGTGCTTCGAGCACATCTCCACCTCTAGCAATAGCTCCTGATTTGGCTGCTTGTGAGATGCTTGCTGCATGTGGCACAGGTGATGCCAATAAAAGAGCGCACGGACAAGCTACAACCCATAGTAAGAGAATAATTTTCCAATCTGCACCTGGTTGAAGTAACCATGCCAAAACCGCACCAATCAAAACTATTGGAACCCAAATTGCGGTGAAGTTTTCAAGTGCACCTTGTAATCTAGTTGGCTTTTCTTTGAAGGAATGGACTTTGTCGATTAATCCTGAAAGGCGTGTATCTTCCCCTACAGCTGTCACTTCAATAGTAACTGGGCCTCTAGACAGAGTCAGCCCTGCTTGTAACTCGTCGCCGCTGGTTACATCGACCGGTACAGATTCTCCTGTCAAAGGGGCCCTGTTAACCGAACCTGTTCCTGAAATTATCACTCCATCAGCCGGAATCAATTCACCACTTCTAATCTCAAGGTGGTCTCCTTTCATCACAATACCAATCGGAACTTCTTCGACTTCAGGGGTATTTTGTGCCATTGGAGCCATGGGGACTGATGATGAAATAATTGAAAATTTACCAATTACTTTCTTGGAAACTCTGCGAGCGGTACGAGGTAATCTATCCAGCCCACCTTGCATCGCTTCCCTAGCTTTGATGAGGGCTTCTCCTTCCATATGTTCAGTCCATGAAACAAGAATTAGTACCATTAATGCCTCTTCCCAGGCTTGAAGATAAGAGGCGCCGATTACTGCTAAGGATGTCAATACTTGGAATCCTAACTGACGGTTTTTGACAGAAGCCCAAGCTTGTCCAAACATCTTGATTCCTCCCAAAGAAACTCCTGCTAGTCCAAATCCACCGATTATCCATGGGTTTTCAGTAAGACTTTCTGCTAGGAAAACAAGTAATAGCATAATAAATGCAAAACCTGATCCAATCATCCTCCATTGCCCTGCTGTAATACGTTTAGAGGCTGCAACAACTAATTGATAATCTCCACCAATTACGCTTTTGAGGGCATTTTCCATAGCAATGCGTAATTCAGTTACTGGGTCTGGCGCTACTTGAACCAGAATATTTCCTTCTTTATCGATTTCACAATCCAATATTCCAGGTTGGCGTCTGAATATTCGAGGGAGACCTTTGACTGGGACTGAATGCCTTGCTGCTATCGCGCTAGAATTTACCGCTGCGATCTGCTTGAAATGTAAATCTGGAGCATTACCTAAAGAGCGTAATATGGCAGATGCTTCTGCAAGATTTCCTTTTTCGAAATCAATATCGATAGTCACTGTTCCTTCTGTTGCACTAACGACTGAACTGTTTACTTGATCTAATCTATTCAATGCATTCATTGCTTTAGAGGCACAATCTGGACAATCCATATCTTCAATAGGCCAACAAACACTATGATTTCCACCATATTCACCAAGTACTTCCATATCGATTATGTCTGCATCAACAGTGATAGGTTCAGGTGATTTTATCTCTTTCTTAGGACTTTTAGCTCGCGTTTTCACCTTTGGTGAAGACGCGTCGTCCTCGAGGGACAGGAAATCCTCAGAATCTGCCTCCACAATACTGGGTGATAATTCATCTATCATGAAGGCTCGTATCGTAAGCGTATTGAATAACCCCCTCAAGGGAGTTTCATGCAGTGGATTCCCGAAGGTTGGAGACCCCGGGCTATTGCGGTTGACATCGATGGCACAATTACCGATTCAAATAAGAAAATACACTTGGGTGCAATCGAAGCGCTGCGCCGCTTAGAAGATGCTGGCATCCCCATAATTCTAACCACTGGTAATATACGTAGTATCACCTATGGATTGTGGAGATTTATTGGCGCTAGTGGGCCAATGGTTTGTGAAAATGGAGGTGTTGTTTGGCATCCTAAATGGGGAGAGCCGATTGTTCGGGCAGATGGTGAACGCGCTAAGAGAGCTGCTGAACAAATCGCTTCTAATTTAGGCGTCGATGCAAAAGGAATTACTACGAATGCATGGAGAGAATCGGAATGGTGCCTATTCCCGAATGAGGATGTTGATGCCATTAGAGATTTTATCAATAATAGTGAGTTTTCAGATCTAGAAGTTGTGAAGACTGGTTTCGCAATTCATTTGATGGAGCCGCACCTATCTAAGGCTGAAGGTTTGGCTGTTGCATTAGAAAAGATGGGACTTAAGCCATCTGAAATTTTAGCGGTTGGAGATGCTCCAAATGATATCTCACTATTCGAATTTGTAGGCCATAGTGTCGCGGTTGGTGGGTGCTTCGAAGAGTTAGCTGCAATTGCTAATGTAGTGTCTCCACTTCAACGCGGTGACACATTTATTCCATTGGTTGATGCAATTCTAAACTAAAAAATTAGAGATGCCGGAGGTAGGATTTGAACCTACGAAGCATTTCGCAGCGCATCTTGAGTGCGCCCCCTTTGACCACTCGGGTACTCCGGCTACAGCCCCCCCGC